>JAJXUQ010000050.1 GCA_021782685.1 bacterium | reverse complement strand
TAACGGATATGTGTTTAAATCTGTTAAATCACGAATGCATTCCGACGTGAGCCGGAACAAGCTCCAAAGCTTGCCGACTC
Source organism: bacterium (assembly GCA_021782685.1). Lineage (GTDB taxonomy): Bacteria > Patescibacteriota > Minisyncoccia > Phycocordibacterales > Phycocordibacteraceae > C7867-001. Next base: position 4,280 of record JAJXUQ010000050.1, on the reverse strand, counting down.
ACAAAAGCAGACAAGCCAAAGAGCGACGCCAAGATGCGTTAGGGTAACTATACGGGAGGCCGGTTTGAAATGCAACAACGGATTGATTCTCTTACGGGTGCGCGGCGGACGGCACCTCAATAGCGACCGAGCGATAGAGGAACAGGGTGGCGGCGGTGTAGATCGGCGTAAGGACAAATATGCTCATAAGCTGCGCCACTATGCTCCCGTACCGGCCAAGCAGAAGCACCGAGAAGGCCTGGAGAACAAACGTGAGACCGCCCATGATAAGGCTCAGTCCGAAAACACGCCTGAACACCGGCCAGAAGAGGCCTCGGGTCAAGCGCATGCTCTCGCCGAGAGCGGCAAAGCCGCGCGCGCGATCTAGTACGACGATCCAGTTCGCGAAAACAAGGCGCGTCATCAGGAAGACGGTCGCTATAAGCGCAACAAAGACGCCAAGAACCGTTTCCGCGGTGGCAATACTCTTCCCGAAAAGGAGAACTCCTCCAAATCCGAGCGCAACGATGAGTACTATCACCCCAAGCACGGCAAGCGACACGAGAAACGAGACCCACATGAAGGGGAATGCCTGCGGACGAGAACGCGCGAGCAGCCCTCGCACGGTCACGAACTCCTCCCGGTCGGAGAATGCCCGGAGAAACGCGACTTCGAGCCAGAACGTCGCATATATGAGCGCCAACACGCCGAGAACGACAAGCGCCATGCCCGAGACGCCGAGCACAGGCGTCGAGAGAGCCGAGACGACGATCGCCGCGCCGAAAGAAACGCCCGCAGCGATCTGTATGAGGAGCAGGACGAGGACCGGTTTCAAGCGTTCCTCGTAGAGCGCCGCGCCCAAACGGATGAGATCGGATATTTTCGGCATCTCTGCGGATGCGTGAAGGTCGTCAGACACGGGCATAGTATACAACCGAAACGGCCGTTCGTCTGACGGCCGTTTCGGACTTGTGGGTATTTGCTGCGGGCTACTTCCTGCTCGCGATGATTTCCTGCGCCACGTTCGTGGGGACGATGTCGTAGTGGTCGAATTCCATGGTCATGGAGCCGCGGCCTTCGGTCATCGAACGGAGGATCGTCGTATAGCCGAACATCTCCGAGAGCGGCACCTTCGCGTGCACGGCCTTGTTCATGCCGCGGTCTTCCATGCCTTCTATCTGTCCGCGCTTCCCTGACAGGTTGCCGGTGATATCGCCCATGAACTGCTCCGGCACGATGACTTCGACGCGCATGATAGGCTCGAGGATGACCGGCTTCGCCTTCTGTGCCGCATCCTGGAACGCCATCGAAGCGGCGATCTTGAATGCGATTTCCGAAGAGTCGACATCGTGATAGGAACCGTCGTAAAGATCGATGGAAACATCGACCATGGGGAAGCCGGCGAGAAGGCCGCGCGCCATCGCTTCCCGCACGCCTTTCTCGACCGCCGGAATGTATTCCTGCGGGACGACACCGCCCTTGATATTGTTGATGAACTCGAAATGGTCCTCGCGGGTCACGTTCTTGGGGATCTTCGCGCCTTCCTCGATCGGTTCGAGCTTCTTCATCTTGATCTTCACATGGCCGTACTGGCCGCGACCGCCGGTCTGCTTGATGTATTTCCCTTCGGCGTCCGAAGAGCCGAGGATGGTCTCGCGGTACGCGACCTGCGGCTTGCCGACGTTCGCCTCGACGTTGAACTCGCGCTTCATGCGATCGACGAGGATCTCGAGATGGAGCTCGCCCATGCCCGAGATGATCGTCTCGTTGGTCTCCTCGTCGGTCGTGACGCGGAAGGTCGGATCCTCGTCGGAGAGCTTGCGGAGCGCGATACCCATCTTCTCCTGGTCCGCTTTCGTCTTCGGCTCGATACGGAGGGAGACCACCGGTTCGGGGAACTTGATCTCCTCGAGGATGATCGGATTCGCCTCGTCGCAGAGCGTGTGCGAGGTCTTCGTGTCCTTAAGGCCCACCGCGGCGGCGATCTCGCCGGCAAAGACCTTTCCCACCTCTTCGCGCTTGTCAGCCTGCAAGCGCACGATGCGGCCGACGCGTTCGCGCGAGCCGGTCGTCGAGTTGAAGACGTACGAACCGGCTGAGAGCGTTCCGGAATATACGCGGAAGAAGGTCAGCGCTCCCACGAAAGGATCGGTCTGGAGCTTGAAGGCGAGAGCGCAGAACGGCTCGTCGTCGGCGGCATGACGTTCTGCCGGATCCCCGGTCTTCGGGTTCTTTCCGGTCGCGGGCGGAAGGTCAAGCGGAGAAGGAAGGTAGTCGACGACGGCGTCGAGCACGAGCTGCACGCCCTTGTTCTTGAGCGCGCTGCCGCAGTAGACCGGGAATACCTCGTTGCGGATGACCGCCGCGCGCAAGATGGCCTTCAGCTCTTCCAGGCTCGGCTCCTTCCCCTCAAGGTAGGCGTTCATCGCCGCATCGTCATTTTCGACGATGCGTTCCACGAGTTCTCCGTGGTATTTCTTCGCGTCTTCGAGAAGCGCCTCGGGGATCTCGCTCTCGATAACCTCCTCGCCCATGTTCCCCGAGAAGGTATACGCCTTCATCGTGAGGAGATCGATCGCACCTTCATGCGCGCCCTCTTCGCCGATGGGGATCTGCATGCGGACTGCCTTCGGCGAAAGCCGGTCGAGGATGGAAGCATAGGAACGTTCGAAGGATGCGCCGGTGCGGTCGAGCTTGTTGATGAAACAGACGCGCGGCACCTTCGCCTCGTCGGCGTAGCGCCAGTTGGTCTCCGACTGGGGTTCCACGCCCGCGACGCCGTCAAAGACGACGATGGCTCCGTCCAGGACGCGCATCGAGCGTTTCACCTCGGCGGTGAAGTCGATATGTCCCGGCGTATCGATGATGTTGAAACGGTATTTTTTAGCGGCGTCCTTCTTGTCCTTCTCTCCCGTCTTGCTCCAAAAGCAGGTGATGGCGGCGGCCGTGATGGTGATGCCGCGCTCGCGTTCCTGCTCCATCCAGTCGGTCGTCGTCTCGCCCTCATGCACTTCGCCGATCTTGTGCTGGCTGCCCGTGTAGAAGAGCACACGTTCGCTGGTCGTCGTCTTCCCGGCGTCAATGTGGGCGATGATACCGAAATTGCGCACCTTCTCGAGTGGATAGTCGCGATTCATAAGGAATTTAAAAAATAAGCCGCCGAGGCGTTACCGATCAGGATACTCGAAATAATCCGAATTGCAAAGCGGCAGACGGCAGGATACTATCGGGACGGAAGATCAACAACCGCGAAAGGCAGCGCAATGAACACCGAGCTATCGAGAATCCTGATCATACAAAAGCGTTACCCAACGAGGGAGAAGTTGTTTGAAGCTGCGACTTATTATACGGAAAATATCCTGTCGCAAAGGCTTGATCTGGTTTACTGGCCGGAACAGGTGCGGCTCTGGGCAGAGGATGTCCTCGCAGCTATGCTTATCTCTGAAAAACGGCGGAAAAACGGCAATGCTCCTCGACCGATAGAAGACGATACGCGGCCGGAAACCCGCATGAAGGAGAGCAACAGCTCTTTCGCGGATGCCTACGCTGTCATCAGCATGGTTCGACAGAAAGTCTCATGATGTCCGGTGCACGGAATTCAAAAGGTCTGCTCTAGAGCAGACCTTTTTATTTAAAATACCCTCTGAAACGCCTCTACCAAGCAAAGTGGGCAAAAGCCTTGTTGCTTTCGGCCATGCGGTGCATATCGTCCTTCTTCTTGATCGCATCGCCCTCGTTCTTTGCAGCCAAGAGAAGCTCCGTAGCGAGTTTCTCGGCCATCGGCTTCCCTTTCTTTGCGCGGGCGGCGTTGATAAGCCAGCGAAAGGCGAGCGCGAGGCGGCGGTTTTGCGAGACTTCGCGCGGCACTTGGTAGTTGGCGCCGCCGACGCGCCGTGAACGGACTTCCATCAAGGGGGATGCGTTCCTGAGCGCCGACTCGAACGTCTCAAGCGGATCAACGCCGCTTTCCTTGATGTTTTCGAGCGCGTCATAGACGACCGCGCGTGCCGTATCCTTCTTGCCGTCCCACATGACGGTATTGATGAAGCGCGCGAGGGTCTCCGATCCGTACTTCAGATCGGGACGCCAGGTGCGTTTCTTTTTAAGAGGGCGGCGCATGGTTATTTGGCAGACGGGCGCTTCGCGCCGTAGCGCGAACGGGAGGTACGGCGCTTCTCGAGACCGGACGTATCGAGCTTGCCGCGGACGATCGTGTACTGGACGCCGATGTCCTTCACGCGGCCCCCGCGGACGAGCACGACCGAGTGCTCCTGGAGGTTGTGCGTCTCGCCCGGGATATA
>JAJXUQ010000049.1 GCA_021782685.1 bacterium | reverse complement strand
CAGAACTTCTTCGTCTTCGATACCATCTCTTCTTTCTGGCTCCTTCTCGCGCTCCTCGCCGCGTTCTCTGCCGTGTCGCTGGAAGACGCTCCGCGCGAGCCGCTCCCGCTGCCTTCGTGGACGCGGGGCGTGTCCTGGCTCTTTGCGCTCGTGCTCGTGCTCCTCATCGTCCCGGCGTCCGTCCGTCCGGCGCTCGCGGCATACGACCTTGCGCAAGCGTACAAGTATCAGCGCGTCGACGTCCAGAAAGAAATCAGTTACCTCTCGCAAGGCATCGCGCTCGGGACCTATGGCGACCTCGAATACGGCTATGAGGCGTATGACATGTACGCAAACGATCAGGCGACCGCGCTTTCCGGGGCGGATCGTGTTGCTGCATACCAATCGGCGGTTGCCATACTCATCGCCGATTTCGCTCGTTATCCGTACGACGCGCGCACCGCGCTCTACCTCGCGCACGTGCTTTCGCTCGCTCCAGGGGGCGTGACGGTCGATAACGGCCTGCTCTCCGCCGCGCTCGACCGTGCTATCCGGCTCTCGCCGCGGCGGAGCCAGCCTTGGTATTTGCTCGTGAACCTCTCTATCGGCACGGCGAATACGTACCCGATCGGCTCCGACGGGCGTGTGAAAGGCTATGCGGCGGCGCGCGACATCCTTGCGCGGTACATAGCGCTCGTCCCGACCCTCTCGGAGCCGCATTTCGTGTTGGCGCAGCTCGATCTTGCCGCCGGCGATCCGCAGGCCGCCGCGAAGGAAGCCGCGGAAGGAAAGGCGTACTATACGAGCGATCTCGAGACCGCGCGCCGCGCGTCGGGGTATTATGAGGCCGCGCGCGACTGGCAGGACGCGGAATTCTTCCTGTCAGAAGTCGTGCGGCTTGACCCCGCCGACAATGCTTCGTGGTATGATCTCGCAAAGGTGACCTACCTCGCGGGCGATCCCGCGAGCGCGGAACGGATTGTCGCGCGCCTGCGCCAGAGCGACCCGTCCCTCCTCGGAACCGATCAGAGCTTTCTCGCCGCCATCACCGCCTATGAACGATCTAAAAAATAAGGACCGGAACGGCTCTCTGAAGCGGGCGCTCCCGTTTGTCATAGAGTTCGTGAAGTTCTCCGCGGGATTCGTCGCTATTGTCGCGCTCGCCCTCCTCACGCTCCGGTTCGCCGGAGCCGCGCAATAGCGGCTCAAGCAATAAAAAATCGCCTTCTCTCGGGAAGGCGATAAGGGGAGCTTATTCTTCGGGCTCATTTTTTTCGGGAAGGATGAGATACCCGTTTTCTTTATTCACGGATCCGCACACGAGCAGATTTCCGATTTCGGGCGTCGCGGGTGCATACCACCCCTTGTCCAAGCGCTCACGCCTGGAAACTTCCTTGATGATCCCGGCCTTCACCAGCTTGTGTATGACGGCCGGATCTCTCTGGTAGAGCCTGTCCATGCTGATGTCGCCGAGCACGATTAGCTCGATGCTTAGGCGATACCGGTCATCATAGGACATTCCGCTTTGGATTTCCCGCAACTTCTTTCCTATGCCTATGTTTGCATGACGCATCTCTTTCTCCTTGAAAGGACGAACTATTTATATTATACCACACTACTATCACATAACAAAATCTTCCTTGCACAGAGGAGGGGTCTACGGTATGATTTTGCCAGTACGGACCGAAGACAGCAGGCCAAACGCACCTTTCGGTGCTTTATAAGCCCTGCCAAGGCGAGACCACACGGTCGAACTCTCCTTCATTTCGTTCGTACGAATATAGGTATGGCAATATCAAAAGATAAGAAGCGCGAGATCATCGCGAAGCTGTCGGATGCCTTCAAAGAGGCGTCCTCGATCGTGTTCGTCGGCTTCACGAAGCTTACCGTTGCGGATTCCTCGCGGATGCGCAAAGAGCTCTCCCAGGCGGGCGTACGGTACTTCGTCGCGAAGAAGACGCTCATCCGAAAGGCGCTTGCCGAACACGGGTACGCAGGCGAGGTGCCGGCATTGCCCGGGGAGGTCGCGGTCGCGTGGACGACCGAAGACGTAACCGCACCCTCGCGCGGCATCTACGAGCACGGCAAGAAGCTCAAGGGAGCGCTCGCGCTTCTCGGGGGCGTGTTCGAGGGCTCGTTCGCAGACAAAGAGAAGATAACCGCAATCGCGACCATTCCGCCCTTGCCCGTCCTGCGCGGCATGTTCGTGAATGTCGTCAACAGCCCGATGCAGGGGCTCGTTATCGCGCTCGACAAGATCCGTGAACAGAAAGCGGCAGCATAAGATTACTAACCGATTAGTTACGCACTATGGCAGATGAAATGAATACCGTATCCGCCGCACCGGCGCCGGAAGAGACGGCAGCCCCGGCGGAAGTCTCGGCGCCTGCGGCACCCGCCGCAGCGGAGGAGACGTTTGAAGTTCCGGCAAAGTTCAAGAAGCTCGTGGAGGAGATCGAGACCATGACCGTCCTCGAGCTCTCCGAGCTGGTGAAAGTGTTTGAAAAGAAGTTCGGCGTGAGCGCGGCGGCAGTCGCCGTCGCCGGTCCTGCGGCGGGGGCCGCACCGGAGGCGGAAGGGAAGTCGACCGCCGACGTCGAGCTTACCGATGCGGGAGGCAGCAAGATAGCCGTCATCAAGGTGGTGAAGGAAGCGCTCGCCCTCGGTCTCAAGGAAGCGAAAGACCTCGTGGACGGCGTGCCTTCCATGCTGAAGACCGGCATGAAGAAGGAGGAGGCGGAAGAGCTTGCGAAGAAGCTTACGGACGCCGGCGCGAAAGTAACCCTCAAATAACCGGTTTTTAAAGCCGGCGCATCTAAAAAAGCGCCTCCGCCGAGCAGCGGGGGCGCTTTTTGCGTTTTCACGCCCGAGCATTTACACTAGCGGCACTCATGGAACCGCTTGCGAAGATCTTCGGCTCTCCGGCGCGCTTGAAAACGCTCCGGCTTTTTATATTCAATCAGGACAGCTTCTTCACGCCCGCCGCGGTCAAAGAGCGGACGAAGCTCTCGGGCGCGATAGTGCGCCGCGAGCTTGCCGACCTTCTCGCCGCCGGCCTTTTGCGTAAAAAGGGCGAACGCGCATCCGCGCGTTATCAGGCGAACCCGCGTTTCGAACATCTCGCCGCGCTCGACGTTTTCGTTCGTAATACGACCGGCGTGCGGCCGCAGAATATCGTCCGGGCGCTCAAGCGCGCGGGAACGCTGCGTCTTGTCGCGCTCTCGGGGCTTTTCATGGGCATTCTCGAACCGCAGGTCGACCTCCTCATCGTGGGAGATCATCTCGAAGAGCGCACGCTTGCGAGCGCCGTGCACTCTCTTGAGGCGGAGCTTGGCCGCGAAATCCGCTACGCTTCTTTCGCGACGGCGGAATTCCGCTACCGCCTCGGGGTCTACGACCGCCTCTTACGGGACGTCTTCGATTATCCACACCGCCTGCTCGTCGATAAAATAGGGCTGTAAAGATGCTATACTTTCGGCAGGTGCTCGCAGGTCAAAACGCGAGTAATTAGCCGTATAAACAAAGCGTTATTCACTATGGTTTTCACTACATGGGCGGACATGCTTAGCCAGTCTTTTCAGAGTCTCTTTTACGGGTTGGTGGCGTTCATCCCTAATATAGTCGTCGCCATCGTCATCTTCATTGTCGGGTGGCTCATTGGCGTCGGCGTAGGTCGCGTCGTCACACAGATAGTCAACTCGCTCCGTGTCGACCAGGCGCTCAAGTCAACCGGCATCGAGCGCGTGCTCTCGCGCGCGGGCTTCGAACTCTCCTCTGGCAAATTCCTCGGTTTCCTCGTCGAATGGTTCTTCATCATCGTCTTCCTGGTCGCGGCGCTCGGCGTCCTGCACCTTGATGCGGTAAACGTCTTTATCCGCGACGTCGTCCTCGGCTATCTCCCGCAGGTTATCGTTGCGGTCCTGATCCTGCTCGTCGCGGCGGTCGTCGCCGACTCGGCGGAACGCGTCGTCGCCGGTTCCGCGAAGGCGGCGAACCTGAACGCGTCCGGCTTCATCGGCAAGGTCGCGCGCTACTCGATCTGGATTTTCGCGCTCCTCGCCGCGCTCGCGCAGCTCGATGTCGCGACGGCTTTCGTCCAGACCCTCTTCACGGGCGTCGTCATCGCCGTGTCGCTCGCGGTCGGCCTTGCCTTCGGGCTTGGCGGGCAGAACGCGGCGGCGCGCTACATCGAACATCTCCAGACGGAGATCAAGAAGTAGCCCGGTCTCTCTCGGAAAACCGCCCTCCTCAAAGGAGGGCGGTTTTCCTTTGTTTCTTAGACGCGCTCGCGTCTTGACGCGGCAGACGCGCTCGTTTATACTCGCTTTTACGTGTCTACGAACCGAAAGAACCAAACTTTAAGGAGCGGATAGGCCGTAAGGCC
>JAJXUQ010000048.1 GCA_021782685.1 bacterium | reverse complement strand
AAAAGCGGGCGGCCTCGACCTCAACTCCTCGGGCGCTCCCAACGGCCTCATCGTTGAGCAGGGCAACGTCGGCATCGGCACCCCCACTCCGGCAACCACCCTGAACGTCATCGGCAAGGTGGGAGCCGCAGCATACTGCGACGTGAACGGGAACAACTGCACGACTTCGCTCGGAAGCGGACCCCTCCCGAGCTACAACGACCTGCCGAGCGGGGCGATGGCGGGGTGGTGCACTACAACCATATACTATGCGTGTGACCCTACGACTTTGAGAAGCCCCGCCATTTGTAGCACGCCTCAATATTGCGGTTGTGCCGCCGGTTTCACTCCGGAAACTATAGTGGCCGCTCAGGTTAATACTGACCCTAGTAATGGCTTCGGCAACACGCCCGGCATCTACACCTGCATCAAAAACTAGCGTGAACTAACCGTAGTGCGGGACCGTGTTAGCGGCGGCGTGACTGATGCGGATATCGTCGTAGGTATCGTGCTGCTCGGCGGCGAGAGCGCCCTGCTTCACGAGCTCGAGGAGCGCGAGGAAGGATACGATGATCTCGACTTTCTCCTTCGCGTCACCGGTGAATTCCTTGAAGGAAAGCGTCAGGGCGCGAGCCGCGCGCTCGGCGAGACGGCCCATCATCTCTTCGATGGTGACGAGCGGCTTCACCCGCGTTTCCGGCAGCTTCTCGAGCGTTTCGCGCGCGGCGAGGACCCGCGCGAGCGCTCCCGCGAGCGCTTCCTTCGTAAGGTCGCGCGCAGGCGCGAAGGACGGTTCCGGAACACGCTTCCCTGCCGGCAGCAGAAGGTGTTTCCCGAAGATGCGCGCGAGCTCGCGCGCCGCCTCGCGGACCTTCTCATAGACTTCGAGGCGCCGCTTCAGGTCTTCGACATCCGCGTTCTCTTCCTGGGTCAGAGCGAGGTCGGGGATGAGGGATTTCGACTTGATAAGGAGCAGCGTCGCGGCGATCTGGATGAAGTTCGCCGTCTCCTCGACCGGGAAAGCCGCCTGTGCCCGTACCTGCTGGATGAAATCCTCGGTGATGCTTGCGAGCGCGAGATCGTTGACCAGGAGCTTCCTTGCAGCGATGAGGTCGAGCACGAGATCGAACGGACCCTGGTACGCGTCCGTCTCGATATGGAAATTCATCTTATGCGCCGTCGGATTCATCGGGGAGCGAGCTTGAAAGGAGGATGTCGATACGGTTCATGTCGCGCGGGAAGAGCGTCGCCTCTTTCACGTTGTCGAGCCCAAGATATTTCTGGGTGAGACGCTCGAGCCCCATGCCGATGCCGCCGTGCGGCGGCATCCCGTATTTGAATGCCATGAGATAGAACGAGAACTTCTCCGGATCGAGACCCTTCGCGCGCATCTTCTCGACCAGCGCGGCGTAGTCATGTACGCGCTGGCTACCGGAAAGGATCTCGACGCCGCGGAAGAGGAGGTCGAAGCTTTTCGTGAAGCCGGGGTCTTCGGGGTCTTCCATCGTGTAGAAAGGACGCTTCGAGACAGGATAGTGCGTGACAAAGACGAAGTCGCTCCCCTTCTCTTTCTTGGCCCACGCGCAGATCTCGCGCTCATGCTCGGGCTCGAGATCCGGCTCTTTCGGCGCGCCGAGGATCTCTTGCGCCTCGCGGAGCTTGAGCACGGGGAACGATTCCGGCACGAGCGGGAACGACGCTTCGGCGGCGGCAAACGCGTCGCCCGCGCGCGCGACGAGGCGTTTCGTTATGTGCGCGAGCGTCCCTTCTATCATGCGCATCACGTCCGTGTGGTCATTGATGAATCCCATCTCGAAATCGAGCATCGAGATCTCGTTGAGATGGCGCGTCGTCGCGTGTTTTTCCGCGCGAAATTGCGGTCCGGTCGTGTACACGCGCTCGAACGCACCGACCATCATCTGCTTATAGAGCTGCGGCGAGGTGGCGAGGTACGCGCTGCGGTCTTTGAAGTACTCGACCTTGAAGACGCCGGCGCCGCCCTCGGCGTCGTCGCCGACGAGCTTCGGCGCCTGAAATTCGGTGAAGCCGTTGCCGTCGAGGTATTCGCGGAATCCGGCGATGATCTCGCGTTGGACGGTGAAGATGGCCTGCTCGCGCTCGCGCCGGACGGTAAGCGGCCGATAATCGAGCATCGTGTCGAGATTGAGCGCGGCAGCGGCGTCAAACGGCAGCGGCTCCGCGACGCTTAGCACTTCGATCTTCTTAATCTCAAGCTCGAGGTCGCCGTTTTTCCTTCCGGCCTGCACGTTTTTTTCCGGGCGCTTGTTCACGACGCCTTCGGCGCGGACGACGTATTCGTTCCGCACCTCTTTTGCCGTTTCCAGCGCTTCGCTTCCCGGGAGGACGACGCCCTGCACGGAGCCGCTCCGGTCGCGGAAATCAAAAAAGACCATTTTCCCTTGGTCGCGGCGGACATTCACCCATCCCGAGACGGAGACCGTCTCGCCGATGCGTGCGCCGAGATCGCCGATAAGCGTGCGTTCCATACACTACGTGGGTAGATACCGTATAAAATAGCACACCCCGCGACATTGTGCGGGGTGGTCGGATCCTAGTTCCGAGGCAAGGAGTGGAAAAGGAAGTCCTGGAAGTTTTCGCCGAGCACGCAATCGGGGAGCCGCGCGAGCGCTTTTTCGAAGTGCTCGAACATCCGGCTGCCGTGCTCGATGATCTCGCTCGGCCGATCGGGGAAACAGAGGCCTTCCGGTATGCTCCCCTCCAGCAAAGCGATCATTTTTTCGTAGTGTTTCTTCGCGTCTTCTATGCTTTCTGCCGGCGTATCGACAGACGGGCAATCCGAGCCGATGCCGACGCAATTCTCGTTCCCGCCGGTCACTTCTATGACGTGCTTCACGTGCGCCGCGAGCATTTCAAGCCCGCCGCCGGTCATGAAGATCAGCGCCGGTATTCCCACATATCCGCGCAACGAACTCACTTTTCTGATGATATCGTCGGTCGTATTCCGCGGAGAGTCGTGCACTGCCGCGCACCCGGAGTGGCTTAGCATCGGGCACGTGAGCAGTTGCTCGTACCAGATGAAATCAAGCGCCTCGAGTGCGGTCTGACGGTTCGCATGCGATAAGTCCAGGATCATCCCGCACTCGACCATCCACGTTATCAGCTGCTTGCCGTATTCCGTAAGCCCTCCTTCGCTATCGGAGCCGCTTCCGTATTCGTTCGTGCCGCTGTAGACGAGAGACAATATGCGGACGCCTGCATTGGACAGTTTCCGCACGCGCGAGAGCGTCAGGGCGTTCGGCGCGTGCTGCATGCCGAAGATAATCCCCATGCCTGTCTTCCTGAGGTCGCTTTTCTTGTATACCATGTGCACGTTCGGGTTGGACAATGCGTCCTTCCTGAACGCGCAATGTGCGGCAAAAGCCGCATCGAAGTCATGGAAGGGCAAGGTCGGCGGCACACTGGTGAGATGCGCGAGCGAAAGTCGCGGCCGTCTCGACTGATCAAAGAGGGGCGGTCGGCCTTGTAGATCGAGAAACGCCATGGAATCAGCGTAAAACTTCTCTTTTGTGAACACTTCTATCTCCTTGAGGGTGGTTTGTTCAAGTTCCCAGAATCTGGGTCCGGAAATAGCTTAGCAGATTTTGTATAAAAGTCAAGGCGTTCCCGTGACGCCGATAGCGCGCCGCACGATATCCATTTTCGCTTCGCTTAGCGCGCGCGCCTCGCGCTTCCCTTCCGCGAGTATCTCCTCGACAATGCCCGGATCGTCTTGCAGCTCTTCATATCTTGCCCGGAGCGGCGCAAGGAAGCGCTCAAGGTCTTCGATGAGCAGCTCTTTAAGCGTCTTGTAGTTCCCTTGGTATTCACGATAGAGCTCTTCGAGCTCACTCTCGCTCCGGACCAACTTGTGGATTGCATAGACGTTTTCCGGCCGCGCGCCCGAGGAGTCGGTGACGATGCTCATCACGCGCTTCACGAGCTCGTCGTGTGAGGCGAAAAGCGGTATGACGTTCCCGTAACTCTTGCTCATCTTCCGTCCGTCGGTACCGGGGACGATGGCGACGTCCGGCATGATATACGGCTCGGGGAGCGCGAACACCTCTTCCCTGTAGATGCGATTGAACTTCTCGGCGGTGTCGCGCGCATACTCGATATGCTGCTTCTGGTCCTGCCCTACCGGTACGACTGCAGCGTCGTAGAGAAGGATGTCGGCCGCCATGAGCATCGGATAGTTGAACGTGCCGACGTTGATCTCCTTGTTCTTCGCCTCGGCATCCTTGAAGGCATGCGCGCGCTCGAGATACGGCATCGTGGTGATGGTATCGAAGATCCAGCAGAGCTCGGTGTGGGCAGGCACGTCTGACTGTTTGAAAAGCACCACTTCTTTCGGGTCGAGGCCGATGGCGAGGTACGCTACGACGAGCTCTTTCGTGCGGCGGCGCATCTCTTGCGCATCCTGTACGAAATTAAGCGCGTGGTAATCG
>JAJXUQ010000047.1 GCA_021782685.1 bacterium | reverse complement strand
CGGCGATTTTTGCACCTCATCTCCCCTCGACCAGAGCCTGCGTACGATGCGCTATGATGAAGGAGCATGATCCGCAGCGTCGCACATCCGCAAACGAAAGCGTGGCATCGCGCTCATGCGCTGCGCTACCGCCGTACGTGGGTGCTTATGGCAGGCGTAGTGCTCGTAGCGCTGCTTCTCGTAGCTTCCGGCCGCTTCAGCACGGTCGAGTGGCCGGCGCTGATCGGGGCGGTCCTCCATACCACCTACCGCCTCGCCCTTGCCTACGCGCTCGCGCTCGTGCTCGGCGTCTCCATCGCGCTTCTGGTCGGCTGGAGCCCTTTTGCCGATATTCTCTTCCCCGTTTTCGACATCCTGCAGAACATCCCTTCATTCGCGCTCATCCCGCTCTTCATCTACTTCTTCGGATTCACCGACCAGATGATCGTCCTCTTCGCGGTGAGCTCCATAGTCTGGCCGATCCTCTTCGCAATACTCACCGCGATAAAGAGCGCGCATCGAGACCTTAACGACGCGGCGACCATTTTTGGCGCGAAGGGGTTCCGCCGCGTCCCCTTTTATCTCGCCCCGCTTTCCTTCCCTGCCATACTCACCGGTTCGATAGTCGGCATCGCCATCGGCTGGGAGTCGGTCATCGGCGCCGAGATCATCGCGAACACCGGCGGCTTCGGCGCATTCATAAAGGGTGCGGATGCTTTTGGCATAAGCCAGGCCGCAGTCGCGGGCATGTTCGCTATCCTTATCATCGTGTTCATAGTGAATCGCCTGGTCTGGGCGCCCTTGCTTGCGGAAAGCAGCAAACGCTATGCAGAATGATCCCCTAGCCGTGACGCTTGTGCTTTCGCGCGTGAGCGCGTCATTCGCGGACGAGGAGGCGCGGGACGCACCCGCGCTCAAGGATATCTCGTTCTCCGTCCCCGCCGGCGCTTTCGTATCGATCACCGGGCCGTCAGGAGCCGGCAAATCCACCCTGATGCGCGTCATCCTCGGCCTCATGCCGCATACGAGCGGCACCATTGTACGGAACTTTTCGCGCGAGGCGATGGTGTTCCAGAACTATGCGCTTTTCCCCTGGCTTACGGCGCTCGAGAATGCCGCGTTCGGTCTCCGTATGCAAGGCATGTCGCGGCAGGAGCGCGAGCGCATCGCGCGCGAAAAGCTGAAAGAGGTCGGCCTCGAGCACCTTAAGCATCATTACCCGAACGCGCTCTCGGGCGGCCAGCGCCAGCGGGTAGGCCTCGCGCGGGCGCTGGCTGTCTCTCCCGACCTGCTCATCATGGACGAACCGTTCTCGAATCTCGACACCATAACCTCTGAAGCGCTCAAGGCCGATCTCTTGAGGATATGGCGCGACTACGGCATGACTATCCTCATGGTGAATCACCTCATTCCGGACGCCATCGAGCTTTCGGATCAGGTCATCGTCATGGGCGCACATCCGGGCCATGTGGAGAAGATCATCCCCGTCGATCTTCCCCGCCCGCGCGACGTGCGCAGTACGCAATTTTTCAAGCACGTTGACAAGCTGATCGAGATAATCCGTTCGGTCTCTTAGACCTCGATCTTCGAGAAGAAATAGGAGCCCAGCGCGAGGAAAAACATCGTTACGAAAACGAGGACGCTGAGATCGAGCGCAAGCGGGAACGTCGCGCTGCCGATAAGGAATGAGCGCAGCGCGTCCACGCCGTAAGAAAGCGGATCAAAACGCGCGATAAGCAGGAGCGCGGACGGAGCATTCTGCAGAGGGAAGAGCGCTCCTGAAAGAAAAAAGAGCGGCATCACGAGGAAGTTCATGATGAGCTGGAATCCTTGCATATCCTTGAGCTGCGAGGCGACCATAATGCCGAGCGCGCTGAAAAGAAGCGCGGTAAGCAGCATCACGAAGAGCGCCGGCACGATGTTGATCCATGACAGAGGATGGAACCCCGCGAGGATCGCTATGCCGAGCACGAGTATCCCCTGAGTAGCCGCTACCGTCGCGCCGCCGAGGGTGCGCCCGAACATTATGGAAAGCCGTGAGACCGGCGCGACCATCGTCTCCTTAAGGAAACCGAACTGTCGATCCCAGATGACCTGCATGCCGTTGAATATCGCGGTGAAGATGATCGACATACCGATAATGCCCGGCGCGATGAACTCGAGATAATCTCCTTGCCCCGCTTTCGCGAAGACCGGTCCGAGCCCGTAGCCGAGTGCGATGAGAAAGAGGATGGGCTGACCGAGGGCGCCGACGATACGGCTCTTGGAGCGGACGAACCGCTTCACTTCTCGCAGCCACATGATATAGATAGCGTTCATATAGGAATTGGAGTCAACGGCGGGCGCCGCCCCGCCACATCTGATGACGGGTGCGCGACCTGTCGAGCGCGCTGCTCGTCTCTTCGCGGATGGTATTCCCGGTGAGATTCAAGAAAGCTTCTTCGAGAGTCGCGGAACCAGTCTGCTTCTTCAATTCTTCGCCGCTTCCTCGGGCGATGACCCGTCCGTCGTCAATGACGGCGATACGCCGGGCGATACGGTCCGCCTCTTCCATGTAATGCGTCGTGAAGAAGACGGTGATCCCTTCGTCCGCGTTGAGTTTTTCCACATACTTCCAGAGGTGGTTGCGGGTCTGCGGATCGAGTCCAAGGGTCGGTTCGTCGAGAAAGATTATTTTCGGATGATGCAAAAGCCCGCGCGCTATTTCGAGCCGCCGCTTCATCCCGCCTGAAAAATCACGGACGAAATCATTGCGCCGTTCAGAGAGCTCGACGAGCGCGAGAAGCTCGTCGATGCGGGTGCGGCGCACTTTTTTCGAGATGCCATACAGGACGCCATGGAACTCGAGATTCTCAAACGCCGTCAAATCCTCGTCGAGCGACGGGTCTTGAAAGACTATGCCGAAGGATTGGCGTACTTCGTCCGGCTGCGCAACCGGGTCGAAGCCGTTCACGCGGATAGTCCCCTCGGTCGGATGCAGCAGCGTCGTGAGCATCTTGATCGTCGTCGACTTTCCCGCGCCATTCGGACCGAGAAAGGCGAAGATGCTTCCTGCTTCTACTGAAAATGAAATGCTGTCCACCGCGACGAAATCGCCGAATTTTTTCGTGAGATTCCGTACCTCGATGCTGGCTTCCATACGTTATGCCGATCGCTTGTTCTTCTTCTGTGCAATCGCCGCGCGGAGGAATTCGGTAAAGAGCGGATGGGGAGAGAGCGGGCGCGCCTGAAATTCCGGATGGAATTGCGTGCCGAGCATGAAAGGATGCACCGTCCGCGGGAGCTCGGCTATCTCCATGAGGACGCCGTCGGGGCTCGTGCCCGAGAAGACGAGGCCGGCTTCCTCGAGCCGCTTCACATACGCGGGATTTATTTCGTAGCGGTGGCGATGCCGCTCCTCGACAAGCTCGTTCTTATAGGCGCCGCGCGCGATCGTGTTTTTCTTGAGGTAGCACGGATAGGCGCCGAGGCGCATGGTGCCGCCGTATTTGTTGTCGGCGATATGCTTCTTCTGCTCGAGCATGACGTCAACCACCGGATCTTCCGCGCTCTTCTTTATCTCGGTCGTATGCGCGCCCTTGAGAGCGAGCACGTTTCGGGCATACTCGATGACCATGAGCTGCATGCCGTAGCAGAGGCCGAAGTAAGGGATCTTCTTCTCGCGCGCGAACCGTATCGCTTGTATCTTCCCCTCGATGCCCGTCTCGCCGAAGCCGCCGGGGACGATGATGCCGTCGTAGCGGGCGAGCGCGGCAAGCGTCTTGGCGTCCCGCTCTATGCTTTTCGAGTTTATCCAGGTGATCTTCGGCTGCCGGCCGAGCTTCGCCGCGGAGAACTTGATGGCTTCGATGACCGAGAGGTACGCATCGGAAAGCACGAAATCGCCGGTATCGAAATACTTCCCGACTATCGCTATATGCACTTCCGGCGCTTTCGTGTCCGCCGTCGCGAGCGCGAACTTCTTCCACGTGGCGAGCGATGCTCTGCGTTTCTCGGGCAGCTTCAAAGCGTCGAGAAGCGCATTGCCGAGCTTGTCTTTTTCGAAGTTGATCGGCGCCTCATAGATGCTCTTGATGTCCGGCGCGGCGATGACACGATCTTTCCGCACGTTGCACCACACTGCGAGCTTCTCCTTGCGCTTCTCGTCGATGGGCTCCCTGGAGCGCGCGATGATGAAGTCCGGCTGCACGCCGTAGGAGTTCAGATCGCGCACGGCCGTCTGGGTCGGTTTCGTCTTCATTTCGCCGAGCGTGCCGGGCGTCGGCAGGTACGACACCATGACGAAAAGCACGTCTTCCGGCTGGTTCATCTTCAAGACGCGCGCAGCTTCGATGAAGAGCGCGTTCTGGAAGTCGCCTATCGTGCCGCCTATCTCGATAACCGAGATGCGACTGCCGTTGTACGCGGCGGCTTTCCCTATCCTGCGGAGGATCTCGTCGCGCACGTGCGGGATAGCTTCCACGCACTTGCCGCCGTATTCAAGCGCGCGCTCGTGGGCGATGAC
>JAJXUQ010000046.1 GCA_021782685.1 bacterium | reverse complement strand
GCTCTTCCTCGTCCCGCTCACACCGCTCCTGGTCGCGAACAGCTACTTCTTCCCCTTCATCACGGGCAAGGCGTTCTACTTCCGTATCCTCATCGAGATCCTCGTCTCTGCCTGGGTGGTGCTCGCCTTGCTCGATAAGGAGTACCGCCCGCGCCTCTCGTGGGTCGGCATCGCGGTCATCGCTTTCGTCGCGTGGATGTTCGTGGCCGACCTCTTCGCGGTGAACGTCGCGAAGGCCTTCTGGAGCAACTTCGAGCGCATGGAGGGCTGGGTGCTCCTCATCCACCTGCTCGGCTTCTTCTTCGCCGCGAGCGCGGTGCTCCGCGCGGGGAAGAAGTGGCGCGCATGGTTCCTCACCTCACTCGCTGTCTCACTCGCCGTGTCCGGGTACGCGCTCCTGCAACTTGCGGGGACTCTCGCGATACATCAAGGCTCATCGCGTATCGATGCGACGCTCGGTAATTCTGCCTATCTCGCGATCTACTTCCTTTTCAATACGTTCATCGCGCTCTGGCTCGCGCTCACCGAGAAGCGCGCATGGCTCAAGTGGTCTTTGATTGCGCTCGCTGTGCTTGAGACGGTACTCCTCTTCTATACCGAGACACGCGGTACGGCGCTCGGCATCATCATAGGGTTCGCTCTCGCGGCATTTCTCACGGCGGTGACGGCAGGGAAGCGCGCCCGCCGCGCTGCGGCGGGCGCGCTCGTGCTGATCGTCGTCTTTGTCGGCGGCCTCTACGCGGCGCGCGATACGGCATTCGTGCAGGGCAATCACGTCCTGCAACGTATCACCTCCATCTCGCTCGCCGACGGCGCGACGCGCTTCACGATATGGCACATGGCGCTCGAGGGTGTCGCTGAGCGCCCGGTCGTCGGGTGGGGGCAGGAGGGCTTCAACTATGTCTTCAACAAGTTCTACGATCCGTCACTCTACGCACAGGAGCCGTGGTTCGATCGCGCGCACAATGCGTTCATCGATTGGCTCACCGCCGGTGGCGTGCCGGCATTCCTGCTCTACCTCTCGCTCTTCGGCACGGCATTTGCACTTTTGTGGCGGAGCACCGAGCTTTCTCGCCCTGAACGTATCTTGCTCACGTCGGCGCTCGTCGGCTATGCCATCCACAATCTCTTCGTCTTCGACAATCTTTATTCCTATATCTATTTCTTCGCTATCCTCGCTCTCATCGATTCTCAGGTCGCGCGGCCGTGCAAGAAGCTCGATGAGGCTCCCGTGCTCTCCGACGGGGAAGGTATGACGTATGCGCTCCCGATTGCTGCGGCGACGGCGCTCGTGCTCATATGGACGGTGAACATCCCCGGCATGCAGGCGGCGACGAATCTCATCACGGCGCTTTCACCGTCGCCTGCCGGCGTCGCCGCCAATCTCGCCGCCTTTGAAGATCTTGCCGCGCACCCGGCGTTCGCCGCGCAGGAGATCCGCGAACAGATCGTCAGTTTCGCTGCACAGGTCATGCAGGACTCCTCGGCGACGGATCAGGAGAAGCAGCAGGCTGTCTCGCTCGCCGTCTCCGAGATGCGGAAGCAGGTCGCCGCGTACCCGCTCGATGCTCGCGAGCATCTCGAATTGTCGTATGCTTATCGCGCCGGAGGAGACATGGTTGATGCGCTCAAGGAGGTCCAGGCCGCATCAGTGCTCTCGCCGAAGAAAGAATCGATATGGATCGACATGGGCACGGTCAGCTGGGATCAGGGCGACGTGAAGGCGGCACAGACGGATTTCAATACTGCCTACGCGCTCGGCCCGCAGTTCTCCGATCTGGCTGCGTACGCCGCTGCCGGAGACGTGGCGGTGGGCGATATGACGACGGCAGACGCTCTTCTTATGAAGGCCTACGGCACGACGACCGTCGATAGCAATATCCTCTCGGTCGCGTATTACCGCACCAAGGACTGGTCGCGCCTCGTTGGCATCTGGAAGCTCCGTGCGGCGGCGCCCGGCGCGTCCGCACAGACCTGGTTCGGTCTTGCCGCCGCGTATTATGCCGCTGGCGATAAAGCGGACGCCATCGCGACCGTCAAGCACGCGGTCGTGCTCTATCCGGACGCCGCCGCATCGGGCGACGCGGCTATTAAACAGATAGAAGCGGGGCAGTAGCCGGCGGATGGAGATTCACTCGTCGCACCCGCTCGCTCCGCTCACGACATTCGGCATCGGCGGGCCCGCACACACGCTCATCGAGGTGCATACGGAAGAGGACATACCGGCCGCTCTCGCACACGCGCGCGAGAGCGGCCTTCCGCTCTATGTACTCGGCGCCGGCAGCAACGTGCTCATCCCCGACGCCGGCGTCGCGGGCGTCGTCGTGCGAGTCCTTTTTCGCGATACAACGTTCCATGATGATGGCGCGCACGAAGTGTTCGTCGCCGGGGCCGGTACGCCGTGGGAAGAGGTTGTCGATGCGGCAGTCGCGCGAGGACTCTTCGGTATAGAAAATCTCGCTGGTATCCCGGGCACCATGGGCGGCGCGGCGGTGCAGAACATCGGCGCGTATGGCGCGGAACTGAGCGAGGTGTTCGCGTATGCCGACGTCGTCGACAGCACGAAGGGAGAAGAGCGTCGCATCATGCCCGAAGAAGCGGCGTTTGCGTATCGTTCCAGCTTTTTCAAATCTCATCCAGAGCTTGTCATCGTGCGCGTCGCGCTTCGTCTCGCGAAGCGCGCTCCGCTCAACACGACGTATGCCGACCTCGCGCTCGAAGCGGCGAACGGCGTCTCGCTCGCGACGCCGCTCGATGTCGCGCGCGCGGTACGCGTCATCCGCGCGAGAAAGTTTCCGGATATCGCGCGCGAAGGGACGGCGGGGTCGTTTTTCAAGAATCCCGTCGTATCGCCGGAGCGCGCCGCAGAGCTTGGCGCGCGTTTCCCCGGCCTGCCCGCATTCCCGCAAGAAGACGGCCGCATGAAGCTCTCGCTCGCGTGGATCCTCGATCAGGTGCTTGCGCTCAAGGGGTATGCGAAAGGCCCGGTACGGCTCTACGAGAAACAGCCGCTCGTCCTTGTCGCTTCGCCCGGTGCGACGGCGAGGGACATCGATAGGCTTGCCGAAGAGGTGCGCGAACGCGTGCTTGAAGAGACGGGCATCATGATTGAACGCGAAGTGGAGACGTTCGGCGCGAGATAACTTTCACGAAAATATTTTTTATAAAAAATATTTTCGTGAAAGTTATCCACACATATTTATTTTTTCATCACGCAAAAGTTTTTTACGCGCAATAATATCAATTAGAAACGTTTGCGCATGAAAAATGTTTTCGCGCACAGACGGGTCGACTTACCAGACATCATTTCTAATTCACAACCACCATGGCCGCAAAGAAACGAAAGGCAGTGAAGAAGACTGCAAAGAAGGCAGTGAAGAAGGCAGTCAAGAAGGTCGCAAAGAAGCGCAAGGCTGCAAAGAAGCGCGCATAGTTTCGTAAAGAAAAAGAAAGATCCCGCTCCGGCGGGATTTTTCTTTGTGTATCGTCCGCTTTTCGCGCATTTAGACCGGATACGCTGAAAATGGTATAGTGCAATGACATGTTCAATCTCTCCGCATTCTTCTCAAAGAACCAATCCGCGGTCTTCTTGAAGGCCGCGGCGCCGGTCGTCGCGGCCGCAAACGGCTTCCAGGACGAGTTTGCGGCGCTTCCCGATGAGGCGCTCCGTGCGCGTCTCGGTGAAGTGCGTGCTCGTGCGACTTATGCTGGCGCAGCCGCCGAGAGCGATATCCCGCTCGTCTTCGCTCTCGTGCGCGAAGCGTCTCGTCGGACGCTTCGTCAGCCGCACTTCGATGTGCAGATCATCGGCGGTCTGGCTCTTTTGCAAGGAAAGATATCCGAGATGCGCACCGGCGAAGGCAAGACGCTCGTCGCGACGCTCCCCACGACATTCCATGCGCTCGCGGGAAAGGGTGTGCATGTCGTCACGGTGAACGACTACCTTGCGCGTCGCGATGGCGCGTGGATGGGGCAGGTGTACGACTTCCTCGGGCTCACGCTCGGCGTGGTAACGAGCACGGGCGCGTATCGGTATGATGCATCGCATGTCGCATCGACGGAAGATGCCGAGCGTGATGCCGAAGGTTCGTTCAAGGTCTTCTACGACTATCTGCGCCCAGCGACCAAGCGCGAAGCATACGCCGCCGATATCACCTACGTCACCAACAACGAGCTCGGATTCGATTACTTGCGCGACAACACCGCCTATGATGCGTCGCAGATCATGCAGCGCGGCCACCACTACGCGGTCATCGACGAAGTCGACTCCATCCTCATCGACGAGGCGCGCACGCCGCTCATCATCAGCGGCCCGGCGGGCGATTCGCAGCAGCTCTACGAGCGTTTTGCCGGTATCGCGGCCGCCCTCAAGGAGGGTCCGGACTATACCATTGATGAGAAGCAGAAAGCTATCCAGCTGACCGAAGAGGGTATCCATGCTGCCGAGGTCGCGCTCAGTCTCGAGAACCTCTATGCCGAGGGCGGGATGAAGTACGCGCACCATCTCGAGACGGCAGTGCGCGCACAGGCGCTTTTCCAT
>JAJXUQ010000045.1 GCA_021782685.1 bacterium | reverse complement strand
TTCGGCGTCGCGCAGATAGGCAAGGCTTTCCGCAATGAGATCTCTCCGCGCAATTTCCTCTTCCGCTGCCGCGAGTTCGAGCAGGCCGACACCCAGCTTTTCGTAAGACCGAACGGGAACAAGGAGGCCTACGAGCAGACGAAGAAGGACCGCTGGGATTGGTATCTCTCCATCGGCATCAAAGCAGAGAATCTCCGCCTCAAGCAGCACGAGAACCTCGTGTTCTACGCGAAGGATGCGTGGGATATCGAATATCGGTTCCCCTGGGGCTTCGACGAAGTCGAAGGCATCCATGACCGTACCGACTATGACCTCTCGCAACATCAGAAATTCTCGGGTGCGGACCTTCGCTACGTCGATCCGGAGACGGGGGAGAAATACATCCCGTGGATTCTTGAGACCTCGATGGGCATGGGCAGGCTCTTCCTTGCCGTGCTTGCCGATGCGTATCACGAAGACGAGCTCGGCGGCGAGACGCGCGTGCTCCTGAAGCTCTCGCCCAAGGTCGCGCCCGTGAAGGCGATGGTATCGCCCCTGCTGAAGAACAAACCCGAGCTCGTCGCGAAGGCGCGGGAAGTGCGCAAGGAACTCAAGAAAGTGCATCCGGCAATCGCCTGGGACGATAACGGCAACATCGGCAAGCGCTACCGCCGACAGGACGAGATCGGGACGCCGTTCTGCGTCACGATCGACTTCGATACGCTCGGAGAGGATCCGGCGCTTGCCGGTACGGTCACGCTGCGCGCGCGCGACACCGGCGCGCAAGAACGGCTGACCGTCGCCGAAGCAGCCGCGCGCATCGCGGCCGCTCTCGAATAAACAAAAAGCGCGGATGTGGTAGGATGCCCGTATGGGCAAGGAGATCCGCGTTTCCGTTACGCCGGGCACCATCATCGCCGCGCTGTTCATCATCGCCGGCGCGTACGTGTTTTGGCTCTTGCGCGATCTCGCGTTCCTCGTCTTGACCGCCATCGTCATCGCCTCGGCAATCGAGCCGGGCGTCATGTTCTTCATCCGTTCCCATATCCCGCGTTTCCTCGCCGCGCTTCTGGTCTACGTGCTTGTCTTCGGCTCGGTCTTCCTGCTTTTCTATTTCTTCTTCCCGCCCATTGTCGCGGATGCGACGGGCTTCCTTTCCTCCGCGCCGCGCTTCCTCGACGCGCTGAACATTCCCGCCGCGTTCCCCTCCGGTATCACCAACGCGGCGAATGCCATCGGCAGCCAGCACCAGACGCAGTCATTCATACAAACGCTCCTCTCGCTCCAGTCCGCCTTCTCCGCCAGTTCCGGCGGTATCCTGCAGGTCCTCATCACTTTTTTCGGCGGCATCTTCTCGCTCCTGCTGGTGATCGTCCTCTCGTTCTACTTCGCGCTTCAAGAGACCGGTGTCGACGACTTCCTCCGCCTCGTGTCGCCTGCTGCCCATGAAGGATATGTCGTCGACCTGTGGAAGCGGTCGCAGAAGAAGATCGGACTCTGGATGCAAGGACAGATACTTCTCTCGGTCATCGTCGGCATACTCATCTATCTCGGGCTTCTTATCATCGGCGTTCCCTATGCGCTGCTCCTCTCCGTGTTTACCGCGATGGCGGAGATAATCCCGATTTTCGGCAGTCTGGCGGCAGGGACGGTAACGGTCATCGTCGGCTATGCCAATGGCGGCCTCGCGCTGGCGGCAATAGTCGCCGGTCTCTACGTCGTCGTGAACCAGTTCGAATCGAACCTCATCTATCCGCTCATCGTAAAGAAGATCGTCGGCGTCCCGCCGATCCTCGTCATCGTGGCGCTTATCGCCGGCTACACGCTCGCCGGCTTCCTGGGCGTCCTGCTCTCGGTGCCGGTCGCGGCGGTCGTGCTCGAGCTCCTTACGGATTTCGACAAACGGAAGCGCCGTGAGATGCGCACAGACGCTTAACCGCTCCAGGCATGAGCGCGCGCTATCTCACCACCACGTTGCCGTATGTAAACGCGGACCCGCACCTGGGGCACGCTCTTGAGTTCGTCGAGGCAGACTGTTTCGCGCGCGCAGCGCGGCTTGCAGGCGACGAAGTGTTCTTCAATATCGGTACCGACGAGCATGGCGCGAAGATCGCACGGAAGGCGGAAGAGGAGGGGAGGAGCCCGCAAGACTACGTGGACGAGTACGCCGCGCGCTTTCGCGCGTTCGCGGACCGGCTTGAGATTTCCTACGACTCGTTCATTCGTACGACTGATCCGGCGCATATGCGCGCGGCACAGGAGTTCTGGAAGCGCTGCGAATCAGCGGGCGATATCTACAAGGCGGCATATGAAATAAAATACTGCGTCGGGTGCGAGCTCGAGAAGACCGAATCCGAGCTGGTCGAGGGACGCTGCCCGCTTCATCCGACGCTCGAGATAGAGTTACAAGAGGAAGAAAACTATTACTTCAGGTTTTCGAAATACCGAGATGCGCTCCTTGCGCATTACGCCGCGCAGCCGGACTTCGTCCTTCCGGAAGGGCGGCGTCGCGAGATCGTGGCGCTCGCCGAGGCGGGACTCAAGGATTTCAGCATTTCTCGCCGCCGCGAGAAGATGTCGTGGGGCGTGCCCGTACCGGATGATGACGAGCATGTCATGTACGTATGGTTCGACGCGCTCGTGAACTATGTATCGGTGATCGGTTGGCCGGATGACGAGGAACGCTTCAAGAAGTGGTGGCCCGCAATCCAGTTCGCCGGCAAGGATAATCTGCGCCAGCAGACGGCGATGTGGCAGGCGATGCTCTTGTCGGCAGGCTTGCCGTTCTCCCGCCAGATACTCATCCACGGCAACATCATCTCGGGCGGGCAGAAGATGAGCAAGACGCTCGGGAACGTCATAGATCCGATGATCGTCGCTCGAAAGTATGGCGCGGAGACGTTGCGCTATGTCCTCCTGCGGCATGCAAGTCCGTTCGAAGATTCTGACCTTACGCTCGAGGGGATTCACGAGCACTACACCGCCCACCTCGTAAACGGCCTCGGCAACCTGGTCGCTCGCGTGATGAAGCTCGCGGAGCAATATCTTCCGGCGCCCATAGCAACTCCTTCGTGGCATGACCGGTGGGATTTCATCGATACGTTCGAGTTCAATGAAGAACTCAATCATATCTGGCAGGAGATAGGGGTCATAGATCAAGTCATGACGAATGAAAAGCCGTTCGCCGTCATCAAGACGGACGAAGAGCGCGGGCGCCGGCTCATCGCTCAGATGGTCGAGCAGCTGTATATCGTCGCGAGACGCCTCGCTCCGTTCATGCCCGCGACTTCCGAGAAGATCCTCACAGCCATCAAAGAGAACAAGAAGCCCGACAATCTCTTCCCGCGCCTATGAACATCAGGTATGTCGACGCGCACTGCCACGTGCAGTTCCCGCAGTATGACGCGGACCGCAGTCCGCTTATCGAGCGGATGCGCGAGCAGGGCATCGCGGGTATCGTCGTCGGCTGCGACCTCGACTCTTCTCACAAGGCCGTGGCGCTCGCAGAGAAACATGAGCATCTCTATGCCTCCGTCGGCCTCCACCCGAACGATGCGGACGAAGGGTTCGACGCGGCGGCGTATCAGGCGCTCGCCGAGCATCCGAAGGTCGTCGCGATAGGAGAGTGCGGGCTCGATTTCTTCCGCCCGCGGGAGGTGAATGAAGACACCAAGCGAGCACAAAAAGATCTTTTCCGAGAGCATATCGAGCTTGCCGTCACGCTCGACAAGCCGCTCATTATCCACGCGCGTCCCTCGAAAGGGACGGAGGACGCGTACCGCGATTTGCTCGAGCTGTTGCGGGAAGCGAAAGCCGCCCACCCGCGGCTCTCCGGTGACGTGCATTTTTTCGTCGGGAGCGGCGCCGTGGCCGAAGAGCTCCTCGCGCTCGGCTTCACGGTCTCTTTTACCGCGGTCATCACTTTCGCGCGCGACTACGACACCGTCATCCGCAGTACGCCACTGAGCGGCATCCTCTCCGAGACCGATGCGCCGTATGTCGCGCCTGCCGCGCGGCGCGGGGAGCGCAACGACCCGCTCGCGGTCATCGATGTCGTCGCCAAGATAGCGGAGATACGGGGCGAAGACCCCGAGGCCGTCCGCGCGGCGCTCCTTGCGAACGCGGAGCGCGTCTTCGCGCTTCGCGCCGGCTAGGGAAGGGCAGCCCCTGGTTATCTAATAATCTTCCTCCAAAGCATCCCGGGATATCCGTCGTCCGGATCCTTGATAATTCCGTGTCTCGTAAATCCCAGTTTCTCATAGAATTTCCATGAATTACTGTGTGTCTCGGGGCTATAGCATTCCATCTCTGTAAAAAATAAATTTCTCGCTTCCTCAATTACTTTTCGTACGAGCATGCCCCCGATACCTTCGTTTTGTACTTTAGAAGCTACTATGTATAACTCGGCGGGGTTTTTTGTCTCTGCATAGTCACGAAGGTATTTCGGTGCTTCTCTAAATCCTGCTATGCCGACTATCTCACCATCTTTTTCTGCAACATAAAAACGTATCTTGCGCTCCTCTATATTCTTCGCAAGCTCACTCAGGAATTCCTCATCCGTCCAGTACTTGGCAAAAATATTTTGTACTGCCTCCTTATCTTCTTCATTGTAGTCTCTAATTTCCATAGATTAAATAAAATATTATCGTAATTCCATAGAATAATAAAAAAAACGCCACAA
>JAJXUQ010000044.1 GCA_021782685.1 bacterium | reverse complement strand
GCAATGTCGGTATCGGCACCCCCACCCCGGCAACCACCCTGAACGTCATCGGCAAGGTGGGAGCCCTTGCGTATTGTGATGTGAACGGGAACAACTGCATCACGCCGGGGCAATCGAATTCATTACGACAGTACCTCAATATACATGGGCTTAGCAGTTTCCCTACGCGTATCTCGGTTTCTTTTATAGATTCAGGTGGGAATCAACAGTATGGAGTTTTTGAATTTACCAACTATATTCCCGGGTCGATAGCTAGTTACTCAGACGGTAACGGCACTTCGGGAGGTGTATTCTGTAACTACAATATGTCTGGCGCTCTTCTTGGAATTTATAATAACGTTACCAATTATTCGTGCCCAAGTCAGTTATCGATGGACGGGCGTAACCTACAGTAGCGTATAGAGTATTCTAATGTCGGCTGTTGATTGTGCGGCCCGCAACGGGCCGCACATGGTATTTTATAAGCAATCATGAGCGCGCATTTCAGCGATCCGCGAGAGAACGTGCTGCAGCTCGGGCTGCATGAGGGAATGAAAGTCGGTGATTTCGGCGCTGGCTCCGGCCACTACGCGCGCGCGGCGGCGGCTATCGTGGGGCAGGGCGGGAGGGTCTACGCCATCGATGTCCAAGAAGACGTGCTCAAGCATCTCAAGCTCAACACGCACGAGATGCATCAGGGCATCATCGAGACGGTCTGGGGCGATATCGAGAAACCGGGCGGTACGCACCTGCGCGACCAGTCGCTCGATGCCGTC
Source organism: bacterium (assembly GCA_021782685.1). Taxonomy (GTDB): domain Bacteria; phylum Patescibacteriota; class Minisyncoccia; order Phycocordibacterales; family Phycocordibacteraceae; genus C7867-001. Next base: position 3,936 of record JAJXUQ010000044.1, on the reverse strand, counting down.
ATCCTTGCGAACACTCTTTTCCAGATCGAAAATCGTTCCGGATTCCTCGAAGAAACGAAACGAGTGCTCAAGCGGGACGGCAAGCTCATGCTCGTCGACTGGGCGGGAAGCTACGGCGGCATGGGCCCTTCGCCCGAGAAGGTCGTATCCGAACACGCCGCCGAAGAGTTTTTCATCAACGGCGGTTTCCATAAGGTAAAATCATTCCGTGCCGGGCCGCATCATTACGGCATCCTCTTCACCGCTCCATGAAAATCTCGTTATTCCAGGGTATCTTGCTCGGCGTCTTCGGTCTCGGCGCGGTCATCGGCCTCTTTATCTTTGCGACGTACACGAGCAGCGGCAGCAAGGGCGCGGTCGGTAGTGTCGTCATTTGGGGCACTCTGCCGAAAGACAGCATAAACGCCGTCCTTACCGCCGCGACGCGCGCCAACGCGACATTCAAGAACGTTTCCTATGTGCAGAAAGATCCCGCGACGCTACCGGCCGATCTCGCCGCCGCGATAGCGACCGGCGGCGCGCCGGATCTCGTCCTCGCCTCGCAAGAAGAGCTTCAGCCGCTCGAGAAATTCATCGTGCCGGTACCATCCTCGACTCTTCCCGCGGGCACGTTCGAGAGCACGTTTGTCCAGGAAGGGAATCTCTTCGCGACGCCGGACGGGACCGGCTACTACGGCATCCCGTTCCTCGTCGATCCGCTCGTGCTTTTCTCAAATCGCTCCCTGCTTTCTTCGAGCGGCATCGCGCAACCGCCGGCGACCTGGGAAGCGCTGACCGGCCTCGTATCGCAGGTCGCGCAGCTCACGCCCTCGCAGCAGATCACCCGCGGACTCATCGCGCTCGGCACGTATGACAACGTGCATGACGCACGCGGCATACTCTCGGCGCTCTTCCTTCAGACGGGAGTCTCGCTCTCCTCTTACTCGACGTCCGGCGTCCTTTCCGCACATCTAGGCGAGACGAGTTCCGGCGGCGGCGTGCCGTCCGGCCAGGCGGTTCTCGGTTTCTACACCCAATTCGCCGACCCTTCGAAGATTTCCTACACCTGGAACTCGTCGCTGCCGGATTCGCAGCAGGCATTCCTTGCGGGCAATCTCGCGCTCTATCTCGGATATGCTTCCGAAGCGCGATATCTCGAAACGGCGAATCCCAATCTTAATTTCAGCGTCTCTCCTCTGCCGCAGCCGGCGACCGCCTCTGTGAAAAGCACCTACGGCCTTGTCTACGCCTTCATGATCCCGCGCGGGGCGAAGAACCCAGCCGGCGCGTACCAGGCCGCTCTATTGTTTACGAGTCCGCCCGGCCAGAATGCCGCTGCGCTCGCGACAGGGCTCGCACCGGCGGTGTTAAGCGAGCTTGCAGCAGTACCCGCTACCGATCCTGTTGCGGCGGTCTCTTATGCTGAAGCGCTGTATGCGAAAGGATGGCTGTCCCCAGCGCCGCCGGACACCGACCAGGTCTTTTCTGGTATGATCGGAGACGTGATAAGCGGTCGCTCGTCGTCCGATGTCGCGCTCACCTCCGCCGAGAGCGCACTAAATTCATTTCTACAACAATGACCCTGCGCTCTTCCGTCATCATCGTTTTTGCGTTCTTCGTTTTCGCGCCGGCGGTGTTCGCGAACGGGGCTCCGCAAGGCGCTCCCTGCACTTTCAACAGCGACTGCCAGTCTAACAATTGCCAGTTTACCCTGACGCAGACATGCGGCCCTGCATCAACACAGCAGCAGACTCCGACGACGCAGTCTTCGGGCAATACGGCGTCATGCCTGAATGCCGGCGACCCTTGCACTTCTAACGGAACGCCGGGTACCTGCGCATCTACCAACAGCGGCGTTCTCTACTGCTCCGTCGGCGGAGCTTCAGGCTCATCGGCGTCATGTACGAGCGTCGGCGCTCCTTGCACTGTCAACGGAGCATCTGGTACCTGCCAGGCCGCTTTCGGATCTCTTTATTGTTCATCTTACTCTTCGTTGCAATCACAGCCCGGCGGCGCGAATACCGGTAACCAGACGCAGCCCGGCGGCGCGAATACCGGCGGTTCTGGCGGCCAGAGCATCACCCTCATCAATCCGCTCGGCGCGGGGACGAGCCTCCCGACGCTTCTTGACGATATCCTGAAGTTCGTCGTGCAGATCGGCTCCATCGTCGTCATCCTCATGCTGGTGTACGTCGGCTTCCTCTTTGTCACCGCGCGGGGCAACGAAGGGAAGATAACCGAAGCGCGCAGAGCGCTCCTCTGGACCGTCGTCGGCGCCCTCATCCTCCTCGGCGCGCAGGCGATAGCCATGGGCATCCAGGCGACCGTGCAGGCGCTCGGAACCGGCAGCTAGCATGACTTTCGCGCAATTCGTCGGCAGCGGCTCCACCGGCATCATCGGCGTCCTCAACACCATCGTCGTGCCGGTCATCTTCTCGCTCGCGTTCCTCGTATTCATCTGGGGTGTCGTAAGCCACTTCTTCCTCTACGGCGGCAACGAGACGAAGCGCGAAGAAGGACGCCAGTTCATCCTCTGGGGCGTCCTCGGGATGGTGCTGCTTTTCTCGGTGTGGGGGATCGTGAACATACTGTTATCCACGCTTGGCATCGCGCCCGCGCCATAGTGTGTCATACTTGCTCTATATGAAATCAATCACGCGACTCGCCTCTTTCCTTATGACAGCTGCCGTGTTCGCCCTTCCTTCTTTCGCGTTCGCCGCTCCCACCACGATCTACTCCGGTCCGAACGGTTTCTCCTTCAGCAACGGTAATTTCTCGATCGGCTGGGGACCGGGAGCCGGAACCGGTTTCTCCTGCGGCTCAAACAACATCTGCCAGGTTGCGACCACTATCCTGGCGCTCATCAACCTGGTCTTGGTGCCGCTCATCTTCGCTATCGCGTTCCTGGTCTTCCTCTTCGGCGTCGCGGATGCGTATATCCTCTCCAGGGGCGATCCCGCGAAAACGGAGCGCGGACATAAGCTGATTCTCTGGGGTATCGTCGGGTTTGCCGTGATGCTTTCGCTCTGGGGACTTGTGAATGTGGTGACGAACACGTTCGGCCTTGCCGGGTACAGCACGCCGCCGTCGCCGACCTACTTGCCGTCGAGCTAGTCAGTAGGCATATGAGGAAAGCCTTCATACTCGTGCCGCTCTTTGTACTCGCTGTCTCTTTCGGAGCACCGTCTTCCGTCTTCGCTTCCGGATCATTATCCGGTTACGTATCCAGCTACACCCCCGGTCCGTCTGCCAGCCCCAACAACAGCCCGAGTAGCGGCATCGTGAACATAACCCTTCCCTCATCGGGCTCGAACGGCATCAACACGACCTATCTGCAGGGCTACGCCACAAGCATCATCGATATCATCAATGGCCTCATCGTCCCGGTGCTTCTCGCCATCGCTTTCCTTTTCTTCATCTGGGGCGTGGTGAATTATTTCGTCTTCGGTGCCGCGAACGATACAAAACGCGAAGAGGGACGCAATTTCATCCTCTGGAGCGTCATCGGCTTCGTCGTTATTTTTTCAGTCTGGGGTCTTGTGGGGCTTGTCGGCAGCACCTTCAACCTTTCTCCGGGCGGCTCCGCGCCTTCTTACCCGACGCTGTAGTTATCCACATTGTCCATGGCACGGCGTTGACCGGTGTGCCAAGGGAGCTACAATAATCTCATTATCCGTTTATCAATCTTATGAAAAAAGTACTCGCTCTTACCTCTCTGACGTTTTCCGCGTTTGCCTTGCCGTTTGTCTCGTTCGCAGCGATAAGCAACATTTCCGATGTCGGTTCGTTCATCATCAATACGATCAACAACGTCATCGTGCCGGTGCTCTTCGCGGTAGCATTCATCGTCTTCCTCTGGGGCGCATTCAGCGCGTTCATCCTCGGTGCGAACTCCGGAGAAGCGAAGGAGAAGGGCAAGAACCTCATGCTCTGGGGCCTTATCGGCTTCTTCGTGAT
>JAJXUQ010000043.1 GCA_021782685.1 bacterium | reverse complement strand
CTCCTTCTTTTCGAGGAGCGCCGTACCCATGGCGATGCGCATCCAGAACATCTGCGGCGTCTCGAAGAGCTTCTTCGTCTTCGGGTCCTCCATGCAGTAGCGGGAAGAAAGGATCTCGAGCCCCATGTATTCGAAGAGATGGTCGTTCTCAAGGTTCATCTTCCGGGCAAGCGCTCCGAGGTCGAAGTCAAGCATCCGTTCATCAAGCAGTTTCTCCTTGACCGCCTGCCTGACGTTTCGGACGAATGCGCGGGAATGCTCTTCTTTCAGCTTCGCGGCGTCGTATCCGGACCCGAGCACCTCTCGGTATATCTTGTGGAGCAGGAGCCGTGCAGCGACCTTTGAGTATGCCGGATCGCGCTCGATCATCGAACGCACGACCATGACGAGCGCGCGCGCTATGTCATCGACCGTCATGTTTTCATAAAGCTCGTATTTCAGCTGCTCGACGATCGCGTCGATAGCTACCGCCGCTTCGTATCCGGCAACGAAACGGAGCAGCGTAGCGCGTACTTTCTTTTCGTCGAAAGTCTCAATCTTCCCCGAGCGCGTTCGTATCGTAAGCGTGCGCTCTTCGGCCTTCTGGAAGGCCTCCTGCTTCCTTTCCTCGCGTATCTCGGTATGGAGGTGGCGATAGACGATATAGGCTTTTGCCGTCTTGTGGAAGCCCTCGCGCATGATCGCGAGCTCGACGCTGTCTTGTATGTGCTCCACGGAAGGCGTCTGCTCGGGAAACGTCTTTTCGATATCCTGCACGACCGCGGCGGTCATCTCCCGAAGCTTGTCAGCGCTTATGGCTACGCAAGAAGCGTCGAAAGCGTTCTTCATGGCATGCGTGATCTTCGTCTCATCAAAGTCAACGATCGAGCCGTTCCGTTTTTTCACCTGTTTCATATGTCGTGCGTCCTAGGATTAATAAAACAACCTGCACGCGCAGGTTGTTTTATGGAAAAACGTCCAAAAAATTTATCCGGTCGGACCGGTACCTTACGCGGGTGCGAGCAGAAGGACCAAAACCTTCTGACTTAAGGGACCGGACTCCTCTATTCGAGTTACCGTTGCGCGACAGTGCCGGATTCACACCGGACTTCACCTTAAGCTGCTTCTGGGTTGCGAAAGAACTGACCCTGAAATCCTACCACGAGGAAGGGCCCGCTGTGGGGATAACGGATTACACCACGTTTGGCTCGTTTTGGCGAAACCGCTTGAGAAAAGCCCGGACTGCCAGCGTGCTTGCGCCCGCTATGGCAAACGAGCCGGCGATATCGAGAGCGTGATGCACTCCGGCAAGGACACGCGCCGCGCCGATGAGAAAAGCGAGAAACCACATAAGGAGCCCGAGCGGGACGCTGAAAGCCGTGAGGAGCGCCGCGAGCGTCCCCGTGAGGAGCGCATGATCCGAGGGGAATCCGTTATCCGGCGCATGCGGAAAGAGCGGCGTGCTATGAGAGACGACGAAAGGACGCGGATCATAGAACAGGTGTCCCGCGAGAACTCCGAGAAGATAGCTCGTCGGAAGCACCAGGAAGGAAAGAATCATGAACTCTTTCCTTCTTTTCGTGGCGAAGGCATACCCGATGAACAAGGCAACGGGCAGAAGATACAGATAATTCGCTACGAAGACGATGCTGTTCGACATGGCGATCAGCCGAGTATATCACGCCGGATTTCTGCCTGCCCCGTTCTGCACAGGCCTCCCCTTTTCATTTCCAACAGAAACGCCATACTTACCTATACGGCGTCAAGCAGCGTTCGTCTTTGCTTATTAGTCACAGCCGCCGTCATTCTATGAAAATACTCCATCAGATTGCCTACGTGCTGACGATTATCGGTGGGCTTAACTGGGGACTCGTCGGTCTCGGAGGATTCGCGGGGACCGATTGGAACGTCGTCCACTTCGTACTCGGCGCCTGGCCGCAGGTCGAGTGGATAGTCTACGTGCTTGTCGGCCTTTCGGCGCTCTACCTCGCCTTCACGCACAAGAAGGAGTGCCGTCTGTGCTCGGTCGGGATGTCCTAGACAACGATACAACGATACGAGGAAGAGAAACCCGCCCCTCAAGGGGCGGGTTTCTCTTTTCCTTTTACCGCACGCTCTTGTCTACGGCGCCGTAAACGTGGCGGGGAGCGTTACGGAGATGTTACCAGTCGGATCGCGGGATTCGATCGTGAAGTAGTATGTCTCTCCGGAAACGAGGCCCGTGAGCGTGATCGAGTGCATGCTGGTGGCGATGCTCTCCGAAGCGACATTGCCGCTCGTCTGGGGCTCTTGGTGCGCGGATGACGTCTCGAACATCGTGATCGGCAGAGTGTCATAGTGCACGGAACCGAACGAGTTCTCATTTGTCGTCCAGGTGATAGTTACGGCTGCCGTCGTCGTCGCGACGTGCACGTTGCTGATAGAAGGAGCATTCACATCGACGGCCTCGCCGGCCGCGATGAGTTGGTTGAGTTTCGCGAGCGTAAGCGGTCCGACTACGCCGACCGGCGGCAAGCCGTACCCTATCTGGAATTGCGTGACCGCATCTCGGGTAAGCGGACCGTAGTAGCCGGTCACGAGACCGGCAGGATAGACGGCTGCGCTCGTGGCAAGCAGCGTTTGGAGCGTCTTCACATCCGCGCCGGACGAACCGAGTGCGAGCTGGCTGCCGATCAGCGTTGGCGTCGTCGTCGACTGCGCATGGGCGATGAATGCGAAGGATGCTGCTCCGCCGATGAGCGCGAGGGTCGTTCCGAGCGTCCAGCGCAGAAGAGCCGGGGAAGGTCTGGTGGTGTTCACGGTGTTCATGGGTGGTGTTATCTCATTATGATGTTGGCTGATAAGCGACCTGTCCGTGCAGACGCGCGATACCCGGCGTTCTTACGCGCTCCGTACTTCTATGTAAGTGTTCGGAAGCACGTTCGTCTGCTAGAGATGAATGAATTCATGAATCATTCATGCCGATTCCGCTTAACTAGTAGCTAGTAGATAGAATCGTTAACTAATAGTAAATAAAACGCTATGCGCATACTTATAGTCGAAGACGAACCGAAACTCGCTCAGGTGATCGCCCGCGGACTCGCTGCGAAAGGTTACGCGATCGACATACTGGACGACGGCGAAAAGGCGCTCACCCGCATCTCGCTCCACCATAAGGACTACGATCTTGTCCTGCTCGACCTCATGCTCCCTTCCCTCGACGGCTACGCGGTCTGCCGCGAAGTGCGCTCGCGCGATATCGTCCTCCCGATCCTGGTACTCACCGCCCGCGCCGATACCGATACGAAAGTGGAGCTCTTGCTTGCCGGCGCGGACGACTATCTCGTGAAGCCGTTCGCCTTCGAGGAGCTTCTTGCGCGCATCCATGCGCTCTTGCGCCGTCCGGCAAACGCACTGCCCGAGACGTTGACGGTTGCCGACCTCGAACTCTCTCCCGCCGAGCACGCCGCGTGGCGCGACGGGAAGCCGCTTCCGCTCACGCTCAAGGAATTCGGGCTTCTCGAGTATTTCCTCCGGCACCCGAACGAAGTCATCAATCGCGAGGATCTGCTCGCGCATCTGTGGGACTTCAATTACGAATCCTTTAGCAATGTCATCGATGTCCATGTCAAAAATCTTAGAAGGAAACTGGGTGCGACAGGTGATGCGAGCATACTGGAAACGGTTCGCGGCATCGGTTACCGGCTTCGCGTATAAGTATCGGGACGACTTCTTCGTCCGCACCGAAGTCAACATCGTCGCGCTACAGATGCTGTACGCGCTGCTCATCCTCGCGTTCTCGGTAGGCGCGCTGCTCATCCTCTATCATGACATCGTAAGCGGCGTGGTGGCGGTGATCACTACCGCGCTCACTTCGAACTCGGCGCCGCTCTCGCCTTCGCTTGTGACCGCGCAATTCGAAGCGGCGCGGACGCGGCAGATCTTCGGCATCATCGCGCTCATCGTGGGCATCGCGGGAATCTTCGGCTATCTCGTCGCCCGTTTCGCGCTTGCGCCTGCGCGAAACGCGCTCGCGGCGCAGAAACAGTTCATCGGCAACATAGCGCACGAGCTGCGCACGCCGATCTCCATCATCAAGACCAACACCGAGGTACGGCTGCTTGAGAATGATCTCGCCGCCGAGTCACGCAAGATACACGAGAGCAACCTCGAAGAACTCGATCGTATATCGGGCATCATCAATAACCTCCTTTCCCTCAATGCGCTCATCAAGCCGGAACGAATCCCGTTCGATAACGTCGATCTTGGGAAAGTCGTGCGCCAGACCGTGGACAAGCTTTCTGCGCTCACGCACCGGAAGCCGGTCCGCATACGGGTGCGGACCGCAAAAGAACGCATAGTCTGGGGCAACGCGACCGCGCTCGAACAGGTGACGATGAACATCGTGAAGAACGCGATCAGCCATACGAGATCGGGCGAGATACTTATTACGGTCGGCGAAGACGCGCGCAACGAGATCGAGCTCAGCGTGCGCGATACGGGTTCCGGCATCGCGCGCAGCGACCTCTTCCGCATCTTCGAGCCCTTCTATCGCGGCGACAAGGCGCGCACCAGAGCGGGCGGCGCAGGCTCCGGACTCGGGCTTTCGATCGTGAACGAACTCGTGAAGCTGCACCACGGGCGCATAAGCATCCAGAGCGCGGTCGGTAAAGGAACGACCGTCACCATAGCGCTCCCGCGGGGCAAGCGCGTCCGCAAGGCGGAGCCGCCCGAAACGGTTTTCAATGAGGTGCTGGCGGATTTCTCGGGCGGCAAGGCGCACGCGTGATCCGTTCATATTCGTTTCACTGCCCTTCCGATAGGATGCAACCGTGTGCAACGGAAGGACCGAAACAGGTAAGGTCTTTAACCGCTTAAGCATTGAGACACGTATGCGAAGCAGGGACAGGGATACGGGCGCGTTCTTTCTCTTCCTTCGGAAGCTGAACGCGTAATCGGGGAGGGCGCGGCG
>JAJXUQ010000042.1 GCA_021782685.1 bacterium | reverse complement strand
AGGCAGTTTCGCGCGGCTCGAAAAGCCGCGCGCTTTTTCTGTGGATAACTAAAAGGGAAAAGTGGTAGAGAGTGGTATACAATGACCTACTAGTGGGATAAAGTGAGAAGCAGGAATGGTGGCCTATTTCTCACGTTTCGCTCACTCATTGTTGCCATGTTTATCGGCGAATACCTGCACACCCTTGACCCCAAGAATCGCATCTCGCTTCCGGCAAAGTTCCGGAAGGATCTCGGCCGTACCGTGGTGCTGACGCGCGGCCTCGATCACTGCCTCTTCGTCTATCCGAAGAAGGCGTGGGCGAATGAGGCCATGAGCCGCGCGGCGCACGCGGGCGGTACCGCCGCAGAGCGCGGGCTCGCGCGTCTTTTTCTCGCCGGCGCCATGGAGGCGGAGGTCGATGCTGTCGGGCGTGTCCTCGTCCCCGATCACCTGAAGAGCTTTGCCGGCCTGAAAGCGAAGACGGTCATCGCGGGCGTTGCGGACCGCATCGAGATCTGGGACGAGGCGGCATGGAAGAAATACACGGCCGCCATCGAGCGAGACGCCGACGCTTTCGCCGAGACGCTCGGGGCGGGCGGCAAAAGCTGATATGGAAGCCCGCCACGACAGCGTGCTTATGGATGAAGTGCTTGCGGCGCTCGCGGTGGAACCGGACGACACTGTCGTCGACGCGACGCTCGGCGGCGCAGGGCACTTCACCGCGCTCCTCGCCGCCCTCGGAGAGGGCGGCGTTATCGTCGGCATCGATGCCGACCCGGCGGCGGTCGAACGCGCGCGCGAGGCATATGCCCTCGATCGCCGCCCGCAGCGTCCGGTCGCGCATCTGGTGAACGACAATTTCCGTAATCTCGCGCGCATACTGGAACGGCTCGGGATCGGGTCGGTTGACAAGATACTCTTCGATCTCGGCTGGAGCGGCTATCAGATAGCCGCGCCGCGCGGTTTCTCCTTTCAAAATGAAGAACCGCTCCTTATGAACTATGCCGAGAACGGCGAGACGGCTGCCGACATCGTCAACTCGTCCTCGGAAGAAACGCTTGCCGACATCATCTTCTCGTATGGCGAAGAGCGCTTCGCGCGCGGCATCGCACGCGCGATTGTCGCCGCGCGTTCCCGCGGGCATATCCTCACCACCGGAGAGCTTGTCGCGGCCGTCCTCGCCGGGACGCCGCGCTGGTACCATGAACGGAAGATTCATCCGGCGACTAAGACTTTTCAGGCGCTCCGTATCGCGGTCAACGATGAGCTCGGGAGCTTGCGCGAGGGGCTCGCCGCGGCGATGAGCGCTCTTTCTCCGGGCGGGCGGCTGGCCATCATCTCGTTCCATAGCATCGAGGATCGCATCGTGAAGAACGCGCTTCGCGACGCGGCGTACGCAGGGGTTGGCTCGCTTTCGCCGAAGAAGCCCATCGTACCGGAACGCGCGGAAATACTCGAGAACCGGCGTTCCCGCAGCGCGAAGCTCCGCGTCTTCGAGCGCGCTGCGCTTACGCAGCCGGGCCCGGCCGCCTCCCGCGCTGCCGCTCTTTCGTATGTCTAACCTCCGTTTCCATCTCCCGTTTTCCGTCGTGTCGCTTTGTTCCGGCACGGTCGCGATTCTCACGGTCGCTTATATCGGTCTCATCGCCGTCGTCATGAGTTATGCGACGATCACCGTCGAAGCCGCCCAGTCGGTGAGAAACGACGAGGCGACGGTCGCCACGCTCGAATCGAAGTACCTCGCTTCCGTCGCGCGCGTCACCGCCACGGACTACACCGCTGCGGGGTACGCCAAGCCCATCGCCGAAGTATTCGTGCCCGCCGAGAGCGTGACCGCACTGCGCTAGCTCGCCGGTATGCGCGCACAGTTCCGCATTCGCATCCGTCTTGTTCTCGCGTTCGTTCTCCTCGGTGCGCTGCTCATCCTTACGCGCCTCTATTTCATCCAGGTCGTGCACGGGCAGGATTATGCGCAGAAGGCCGACGCACAGTTCGCCTCGGGAGGAAGCGGTCTCTTCGATCGCGGCTCCATCTACTTTACGCGCAAGGACGGGACGCTTATTTCCGCGGCAACCTTGAAAACCGGCTTCCTCGTCGCCATAAATCCGCAGACGCTTGCCGACCCCGAAGCCGCGTACGCCGCGATAGCCGTGGTCGCTTCCTCGTCGCTCATGAGCCGTGATGCGTTCCTCGCTGCAGCGGCGAAGAAGAGCCAGGTGTATATCGAGGTCGCGCATCGCCTCTCAAGCGAGCAGGGGCAGGCGCTTGCGGCGGAAGACATCCCCGGCGTGCAGGTGCTGCAGGAGCGCTGGCGCTACTATCCGGGCGGTTCGCTCGCCGCGCAGACGATTGGCATCGTTTCCTACGGTTCGGGCGGCACGCTCACCGGGCAGACCGGGCTTGAGGCGACCTACGACAGCACGCTCTCGCGCTCGGGGAGCTCGCTTTATAAAAACTTCTTTGCCGAGCTTTTCTCAAACGTCGGCAATTTGCTCGTCAATGCGCGGGATGCGCGGGAGGGAGATATCGTGACGACGATTGAGCCCGAGGTCGAGATGCGGCTCGCGGACGATCTCGCGAAAGTGACAACGACTTACTCAAGCCAAAGTTCCGGCGGCATCATCATGGATCCGACTACGGGCGCCATCCTCGCGCTCGGGACCTATCCGACTTTCAACGGGAACGATCTTCAGAACATCAATCCGGATCTTTTGAGTAACCAGCTTGTCGAACACGTCTATGAATTCGGCTCCATCATGAAGCCGATTACGATGACTTCAGCGCTCACGGCGGGTGTCATTACGCCGGAGACCACCTATAACGATACCGGTTGCATCGTCGTCGACAACGCGCATATCTGCAACTGGAACCATAAGCCCTACGGCATCATCCCCATGCAGACGATCATCGAGCAGTCGCTCAATGTCGGCGCCTCATGGGTAGCGGAACAGCTCGGACAAACGCAGTTCAGGGAATATTTCACGAAAATATTCGGACAGAAGACGGGTATCGATCTGCCCAATGAGACCGATGCTCTCATCGGGAATCTCTATAAGCCGCAACAGGTGTACTACGACACGGCTTCTTTCGGGGAAGGCATAGCGGTTACGCCCATGCAGATGATCCGCGCGCTCGGTACGGTAGCGAATGGCGGCGTCATGGAAACGCCGCACCTGGTGAGCGCCATACGTCTCGATTCCGGCATCGTACGGCAGCTTGACTGGGGAACGGGCACCCGGGTCTTTTCCGCCAATGCCGCACGGGAGACGACAGTCATGATGGACGCACTCTTCGATAACATATTCAGCGGCGGCAAGGCGAAGATACCCACCATGTCTGTCGCGGCAAAGACCGGAACCGCGCAGCTGCCGACGCCGACCGGCACTTACTACATGAACCGCTTCTTTCATTCGGAAGTCGCGTTCTTCCCGTCCTTTAATCCGCGCTTCATCATCCTGCTCTACACGAACGATCCGAAGAACGTGGAATACGCGTCTGAAAGCCTGACGCCTTCGCTCTTGGACCTTGTGCACTTCCTCATTAACTATTACGCTGTGCCGCCTGATCGCGGCCTTGCGACCACGACCATATCCGTATGAAGAACTTCCTGAAATACATCGTCGCTTTCGTGCTCGGACTTTTCGCGCGTGCAGTGGTGCGCCGGTATCGCCCGCGTATCGTGATGGTGACGGGCTCGGTAGGAAAGACGTCGACGAAAGACGCCGTCGCGGCGGTGCTCGCCGCCCGTTTTTTCGTCCGCAAGAGCGAGAAAAGCTTCAACAGCGAGTTCGGCGTTCCCTTCACCATCCTCGGCGTGGGGAACCCGTGGGGGAACCCTTTCGCGTGGTTCTCCATCATCAAGAGCGCCTTCGCGCTCCTGGCCTTGCCGAATCATTACCCGAACATGCTCGTGCTTGAGACGGGAGCCGATCGTCCGGGCGACCTCGCGCGGATACTGCGCATCGCGACACCGGACGCGGTCGTGGTGACCCGTCTGCCCGAGATACCGGTGCATGTCGAGGCGTACCCATCGCCTGACGCGGTGCGGGAGGAAGAATTTTCTCCCGCGTATGCGCTTCGCGCGGGAGCGCCGCTCATCATTCCGGCCGATGACGCGCACGCGCTCGATATGGCGATACGCACGCCCGCGCGTATCATCTCTTACGGTACTACAGAGGACGCTTCGGTGCATATCGGTAGCGCGGGCTTCTATGAGGTCGAAGGGAAAGTCGCCGGAATGACCGCGGATGTCGACAGTGCGGGCGAGCGCGGCAGCCTTATCGTACGAGGTTCGGTCGGGAAGACGCAGCTTCTTCCTGCCGCGGCGGCGCTCGCAGTCGCAACGGCTTTTGATATAGCGTTCCCCGAGGCGCTCCGCGCGCTTGAGGCTTACGAACCGCCGCCGGGCCGCGGGCGTCTCCTTGCGGGGAAGAATGGTTCCATCGTCATCGACGACTCGTACAACGCATCTCCTGCGGCGGTTGAAGAAGCCCTTGCGACCCTGAAGGCATTTCCGCGCGCTCTCCGGCGCATCGCCGTTCTCGGCGACATGCTCGAGCTCGGACGGTATTCGGTGATGGAACACGAGCGCATCGGTACGCTCGCGCGCGACTCGGCCGACGTGGTCGCAGCGGTGGGCATCCGCGCCCGCGCCTTCGCTTCGGCGTCCGGGAACGCCGAGGTCCTATTGTTCGACAGTGCCCAGGCGGCCGCGCAGTCGCTTGCTGCCCTCGCGAGGGAAGGAGACGTAATTCTTGTAAAGGGGTCCCAGTCCGTTCGTACTGAACGCGTCGTCGAGGCGCTGCTTGCCGATTCGGCCGACACGACACGGCTCGTGCGCCAGGAGAAGAAGTGGCGGCAGCGCGCATAGCGTTTCGCCGGTCGATTTGTTATAAAGCATAGACGGGCACACCACTCTGGCAACTGTGTACCTGCGGACGGCCTCATCGTCTAACGGCTAGGACAGATCC
>JAJXUQ010000041.1 GCA_021782685.1 bacterium | reverse complement strand
GAATATCGCGGCGGGCAGGTCACGTTCTCCGCGCTCGGACAGCTCGCGCCTCCCGACGTGAAAAAAGCATGGGACCCGGACCGTGCGAAGCGGCTTATGCTCCAGGCGGCCGTCGAGCGGCGCCTCCCCGCGGGCTTTGCCGCGGCGATGGGAGGCGCGACCACGATCGATGTCACGAAACGCGGCGTCGATAAGGCGTACGGCATCCATCGGCTTTCCGAACGCCTGCATCTTCCCGAATCCTCGATGCTCTATGTCGGCGACGAACTTGTGCCGAACGGTAACGACGAGCCTGTTTTCAAAACGAACGTGCAGACATACGCCGTATCCGGTCCCAATGATACGGTGCGGGTGATAGAGTCTTTGCTTAGATTCAAATAGTGAGTACGAACAGAGAGTTCGTCGATCCCCCGACCCCGAAATTAAGTCCCGCGGCAACCACGATACGGTCGCCCGGCTTTGCGAGATCATGCTCAAGCAGGAAGCGCGACACGAATGAAACGACGTCATCGATCGTCTTGCCCGCGTCCGCGAGGAACGGACAGACGCCGCGCACGAGCGCAAGTTGCTCGACGGTCTCCGGGTGCGGCGTGAGCGCAACGATCGGACAGTTCGGCCTGGAGCGCGCGACCAGGCGCGCGGTGCTCCCCGACTCGGTGAGGGCGACGATGGTGGCGGCACCGATGCGCGCGGCGGTCTGTACCACCGAGTTGCTCACCGTATCGACGATGCTTGCCGCCGCAGCAGATGCTTTCGGAAGGCTCGCCTCGACGGTCTCGGCGATACGGGTCATCATGCGGACCGCTTCGACCGGATATTTCCCGAGCGCGCTCTCTTCGGAGAGCATGACGGCATCCGCGCCGTCAAAAATCGCATTCGCGACATCCGACACCTCGGCGCGAGTCGGTACCGGGCTCTGTATCATCGACTCGAGCATCTGCGTCGCGATGATGACCGGCTTCCCGGACTCGGTCGCTTCGCGGACGATGCGCTTCTGAAGAAGCGGCACCTGTTCGGTCGGCACCTCTATCGCAAGATCGCCGCGCGCCACCATCACGCCGTCGGCCGCGGCGAGGACTGCGGTGAGGTTATCGATGCATTCCTGCGTCTCTATCTTCGCGATGACCGGTATGGTCTTCCCGGCCTCGCGCAAAATATCTTTCAGCTTGAGCACGTCATCGGCTCGACGGACGAACGAGAGTGCGATCAGATCGACTCCCTCCGCGATACCGAAGGAGAGGTCTCGGAGGTCTTTTTCGGTTATGGAAGATATGGAAAGGTGCGCTCCCGGAACGTTTACTCCGCGGCGCGGTTTGAGTTCTCCGCCGACCTCGACGCGGCAGCGTATCTCGGTGCCGAGAACGCTCTCCACGACGAGCTTCTTCTTGCCGTCGTCGAGCATGATGAGCGATCCCTTCTGTACCTCCTGCGGAAGAGCGGGATAGTTCACGGAAATGCGGCGCGCGTCGCCGACAACCTCTTCGGTCGTAAGGACGAGCTCCTGACCTGCCTCGATAGTGATGCGCTCGGTCGCATACTCGCCCGTGCGTATCTTGGGGCCGGAAAGATCCTGAAGGATGGCGACCGGCGCCGCAAGCCCTTTGGCAACGCTTCGGATAGCCGCTATCTGGGCGCGGTATCCATCGTGATTGCCATGGCTCATATTGAGCCGGGCTACGTTCATCCCCGCGCCAATGAGAGCGGAAAGCGTCTCCGGGGATTCGCTCCCCGGACCGATAGTGGCGACGATCTTTGTTTTCTTCGTTGGGAGTCCCATTCGACGCATATGCTAACGCACGTTGCGCCAAAGGTAAATCATCCGCGCGGGAGAGCGAGCCGCACAAGACGGATCGTCTCGAACGGATAGCGGCCGCGAAGCGCGTGGAAGACGGGCGCGAGGCGCTCGCCGTTCGAGACGGCGAGCGCCTCGCCTATCTCTTCGATCGCGCTTGCGGGGGGCAAGAGGTGCGAGAAGTCGGCGCGCGCGAGCTTCCCCAGTCCCGCAAGCTCTTCAAGATGCTTCACGATGGTCGACTCGACGAGACCGCGCGCCTTCGCCGCAGCGCTTAAGCTTTCCGTATCCCGAACGGTTTGCAGAGTCTCTGCCAATCTTCCGGGCAATGCTCCCTCTCCGGGCTTCCGTTTCCCTTTTCCGTCCGTGGCATCTTCCATCCATGCGCCGCCGCGCGCTTTCACGAACTTTTTCTGCATACCTACCGTCTCCGTTTCTCCCATCGAGGCGAAGGCATCGCGTGCCGCTTCGGATGCGGCACGGAAATCACGGTCTTTCTGCAAAACCTCCGGATGCACGGAAAGAGCCCGGTCATTGAGTCCGAGAAGGTACACGCCGGAAAGCCGCCGTACTCTCGAAAGCGCCACGTAACCCTGGCCATACTCGAATGCCTTCGAGAGGTCGATGACTGCCGTGTCCATGCTCATCCCCTGGCTCTTGTGCACCGTCAGCGCGTACGCGAGCCGCAGCGGTACCTGAGAGATGCTCGCGCGCACTTTCCCCTGTTCCTCGAGCTGCCATTCCATTCTCTCTGCCGTTACTCGCATCCCGTCTCTCGTCTCGACAAGCGGCAGCCCGTCCGTGCCGAAGCCGCTTACGACACCGAGCGTACCATTGACGAACCTCCCCTGCGGCGAGTTTTTCGTAAACATCACCGCCGCGCCCGCCTTAAGCTCGAGGAGTTCGGGCGAGAGGCACCCCCGTTTCAGCCCCTCGACAAGCGCGTCCTTCCCTTTCGCGCTCATGAGGAACTTCTTCGACGCGCCGGGAAGCTTCGCGATCTCCTGCGCATTGATGCGATCGACATCCGCGTTATGGGAGAAAAGCTTCGGGATGTCGGCGGGAAGCGCTGATGCGCGTGCGCTGCGGGTGAGAAGCGCTTCGCGATGGGACTCCTCGACCCTTCCCGCGCGCAGCGCAGAGAGTATGCCGAGGAATTCCGCATCGTCTTGCCGGTACTGCTCGGTGAGGTAACAAGTGAAGAGGCTCAAGTCACGCCAGAGCGCCGACGTATAGACGAACCTCGCCTCCGCCGCGCGCGAGACCGGCGGCAGCTGGAAAAAATCGCCGACGAGGATGACGGTAAGCCCGCCGAAAGGCCGGTCGCTGCGCCGGACCTCGCGGCATACCCGGTCGGCAAGCTCGAATGTCGTTGCGGAAAGCATGGAAACCTCCTCGATAATGAGCACGCTCGCTTTCTCTATCCGCCGGGCGACATGCTCCTTGCTCGCGATGCGGTCCACCTCGGCGTCTGAGAGCGATTCGGCGATGCCGATACCGCTCCACGAATGGAGCGTCATGCCGGCGACATGCGTCGCCGCGATACCGGTCGCGGCCGTCACCGACGGCTCGACGCCCGATGCCCGCAGCCACCCGACGAATTCGTTTATGACATGCGTCTTGCCGCTCCCCGGCTCGCCGGAAAGGAAGACGTTCGCGCCTGTTTTCAATATCGTGAGCGCTTCGGCTTGAGTCATCCCTCACACTTTATCAGATGACGGCAATCCGGAGAGAAGCTCGGTACTCTCTTCATCAGCGCCTCAGTAAGGTGCGGACACGGGCCGCACGTTAGGAGCGTGGCGTACGGTTCAGGAGATTCCAGATAAGGGCGAAGACGAAGCCCGCGACGTATCCCATGACGAACGTCATGCCGACAAGCATACCGGCGGCGGCGATATCGAACGGCCCAACCACGATGACCGGCGTGCCGATCATGTGCGCCCAGAGAACGAAAGAAGCAAGCGCCTGCGCCCACCCGAACGCGATAAGGACCGTCCAGATGAGATGCGCGCCGCCCACGAACGCGCCGACGGCAAGACCGGTCGTGCGAGGATTGAGTTGGTTCATGGCAAATGGCTTTACTTTGTTAATGAAGAAGTTTCTATCGAGATTGTCACTGCTCGTGCTCCTTCGCCGCAAGAATCGCGTTGAGAGTTTCCTTGAGGATCTCTTCGTCGCCGATATCGATGCGTTTGTGCGGATGCTTCTCGGCATACGCGCGATAGAGAGAAGCGGACGAGTTCTTATCGTTCAGCTTTCCGATCCATTCGTACAGCGCCGAGGACTGCGTTGCGGGATCGTTCCGCTCCCAGTCGACGGTGTCGATATCTTGCCGGCCGTGCGCCGCCCTATACGCGGCAAGCGCGAGCGCGCCCTGCACTTCGGGCGCATCGATCGGCAGCCCCGGCAGCTCGGCCTTGTTCCGCGAAACTGCTTCTCTTCGTCCGAATCTCTCCATAGTCTAATTCTACCCCGCAATCAACCACCCGGCGGAAGGTGGGTGCACAAGAAGGTTCCGCATAATTATTTTAGTATACTGTACAAAATGAACATGGACATTGCCGACCTGAAGAATGCGCTCAAGCGCTCGGTGCGCGGCGAAGTAAAGGATGACACCGTCGCGCGCGAAGCCGCAAGTCGAGACACGAGTCTTTTCATGCGGATACCGGAGTTGGTGGTATGCCCGGAAGACGCTGTCGACGTGAGCAGGATCGTGAAGGAAGTGCGCGCCGCCGCGGACGGCGGCACACCCGTCGCTCTTGCGGCGCGGGCGGCGGGCACCGACATGTCGGGCGGTCCCCTGACGACCGGCGTCGTCGTTTCCTTCACCGAACATATGAATCATGTGCTCGAGGTGGGCGACGGCTACGCCGTCACCGAGCCGGGCGTCTTCTACCGCGATTTCGAGAAGGCGACGCTTGAGAGAGGCTTCATCCTCCCTTCCTATCCCGCGAGCCGCGAGTTAGCGGCCATGGGCGGCATCATCGCGAATAACTCCGGCGGAGAACGCACGCTCGAGTACGGCAAGACGGAGAAATACGTCGAAGAACTGGAGGTCATCCTCTCTGACGGTTCGCAGGCGACCTTCAAGGCGCTCACGCCGCCGGAGCTTGCGAAGAAAAAGGAGCTCAAAACGCTCGAGGGCGATATCTACCGCAAGATGGACGCGCTCCTCGTCAAGAACGCCGAGGTCA
>JAJXUQ010000040.1 GCA_021782685.1 bacterium | reverse complement strand
GAAGCCGCATACCTTCGTGCGCGGAAGCTGTACGCCGATGCAGCTGACGGTGTAAAATAAGGGCTCCTATGGAAAACGAACCGCTTCTTCCTCCCGGGACGCCTTCGCAGAAAGCGCAGTCATGGGGAGTTCTCATCTCGATCGTGATCATCGTGCTTATGATCATCGTCGGCGCTTTCTATTCCTGGGGCAAACGGATCGCCGAAGAGCGCGCTCTCGCCGTTCCCGCTACCACCACGCAGCCCTAAATACCCACTTTACCTATGAAATACACGCAACCTCGAGCTTCCATGCTCGTACCGATGGTCATCGAGAAAAGCCAGTTCGGCGAACGGGCGTATGACATCTATTCGCGCCTCCTGAAGGAGCGCATCGTCTTTCTCGGCGGGCCGATAGATGACGACGTCGCGAACCTTGTCATCGCGCAGCTCCTTTTCCTCGAAGCGGAGGATCCGAAGAAGGATATTTCGCTCTATATAAACTCTCCCGGTGGTTCGGTTACCGCGACGCTCGCGATGGTCGACACCATGAATCACGTGAAGCCCTCGGTCTCGACCGTCTGCGTCGGCATGGCGGCTTCCGGCGCGGCGATCCTCCTCTCCGCAGGCGAGAAGGGCAAGCGCTTCTCCCTCCCGAATGCCGAAGTGATGATCCATCAGCCGCACGGCGGCGCCGAAGGACAGGCGACCGATATCGAGATCACCGCGAAGCAGATCATAAAGCTCCGTGAGCGGCTCAACAGGATTCTCGCGAAGAACACCGGCCAGTCGCTCGATAAGATAGAGAAAGACGTCGAGCGCGACTTCTTCATGACCGCGGAGGAAGCGAAGAAATACGGCCTCGTCGATCAGGTATACAAATAGGCCGCGGCACCGGGAACTCCGTACGGCAGGAAGCGCCGTACGGAGTTTTGTGTTAAGGTCCTTGTATTGCTGCCGCGCCGCCTGACCGCACCCATCCTCTGCCTGTCTGCGCTTCCCTACTTTTAGAATTCTTCCCCCCCTCGGTCGGGGATAACTGAACGGCCATGTCTCTCAACATCATACTGATACTGCTTGCGCTTTCGGGCGTGAGCGGCGTCGCGCTCGGGTACGTGCTCCGCGTCCTCATCGGCCTCGCGCAGCGCGGCTCCATCGAGCTCGACATCAAACAGAAGCTCCTTCAAGCCAAGGAACAGGTAGCGAAGATGCTTGCCGACGCGGAATACAGGAGCGCGGTCATCGAAACGGAGCGGCTCGCGCCGATCGAAGAACGCGAAGGGAAAATCATGCTCCGCGAAGAACGGCTCGCTTCCCGGGAAGAGTTTCTCGACAACAAGGAAGCGGAAATACGAGTTCGAGAACAAGAGGCGCTCCGTGCGAAGAATGAAGCGGAGAATCTCGCCGCGCTGCGCTCGAAAGAGCTCGCGCGCGCCGCGCACCTTTCGGAAACGGCCGCGCGCGAAGAGCTCTTTTCTGAAATCGAGCGTACGAACGAAGAGGCGATCCTCCTGCGGTTGCAGAAACTTGCCGCAAACGGGCGCGAACGCCTCGAAGACAAGGCGCGCTCCATCCTTATCACCGCCATTCACCGTCTGGGGAACGCGGTAAACGCGGAGGTCATGTCTCTCTCGGTCACCCTCCCTTCGGAGGACATGAAAGGCAAGATAATCGGCAAGGAAGGACGTAATATCAAGGCTTTCGAACGCGCGACGGGCGTCGATGTCCTCATCGACGACGCGCCGGACAAGATAACTCTCTCCTCTTTCGATCCGCTTCGCCGAACCATAGCGAAGATAGCGCTCGAAAAGCTCATCGCCGACGGCCGTATCCAGCCGGTCAAAATAGAGGAGACCGTGGAGAAGACGCGTGCTGAAATCACGGATATCGTGAAGCAGAAGGGCGAAGCGGCGGCATATGAAGCCGGCGTCATCGGGCTCGACCCCAAGCTCACCGCGCTTCTCGGACGCCTCCACTTCCGTACGAGCTACGGACAGAACGTGCTCCAGCATTCCGTCGAGATGGCGCATCTCGCCGGCATGCTCGCGACGGAGCTCGGCGCCGACGCTTCTGTCGCTCGAGCGGGCGCGCTTCTGCACGATATCGGCAAGGCGGTCGACCACGAGGTTCAGGGCACGCACGTCGAGATCGGGCGCCGTATTCTTGAAAGATTCGGCGTCGATACGCGTGTTATCCAGGCAATGCAATCGCATCATGAAGAATATCCGTATGAGACGCCGGAAGCGGTCATCGTCCAGGTAGCAGACGCCATTTCAGGCAGTCGTCCCGGCGCCCGGCGCGATACGGTGGACCGTTATCTCGAACGTCTCGGCGATCTCGAGCGTCTCGCAAGCACTTTCGAAGGCGTCGAGAAGGTGTACGCCATTTCAGCCGGCCGCGAGATACGCGTATTCGTAAACCCGGGCAAGGTCTCCGACCTCGCGCTGCACGCGCTTGCGCGCGATATCGCGGCGCGCATACAGGAGGAACTGAAATACCCGGGTGAGATAAAAGTGAACGTAATCCGCGAGAACCGGGTCGTAGAATTCGCCCGTTAGAAATGCAATCACGCGCCACGCGCGAGCGCGGCGCGTGATTGTGCGCTATCCACGCACTCTTGGCAAGACCCGTTGCGTAAAATGGCTCATTTCCTATACTTTTCGCATACCCGCTTCGCCCACTCGAGCTGCGGGGTTAATAGTTAGCAGAAACCCATGAACAAAGCAGACATTATCGATAAGGTGCACAGCGTTCTCGGTTCCACAAAGGCAGATGCGGAGCGCGCCGTCGAGACGGTGATAGACTCGATCGTTTCCGGTCTTAAGTCCGGTGACGAGGTCTCGGTTGCCGGACTCGGTATCTTCGCGACGAAAGCGCGTCCTGCACGCGAAGGCAGGAATCCTCGCACGGGAGAGACGATACACATCGCGGCATCCCGCACCGCGAAGTTTCGCCCTGCAAAAGCGCTCAAAGACGCGGTAAAGTAGCCTCTTTTTACGCTTCCGTTATAAAAACAGCGCGCCCCCGACGGGGCGCGCTGTTTTTACAAGGAATGCCGTCTGTGCGGGCGGGGAGAATCGAACTCCCGACTACTGCTTGGAAGGCAGTCGTTTTACCACTAAACCACGCCCGCGTAGTACGAGCATACCATTTTTAGATTATGATAAGGATATCTCATCCTTCTTTCTCTGCGCCTGCCTCACGCAAGCATGTTTGTGTCCCGGCATGCTCGGTAGTAGCGTATAGGCATGTCACGTCTTGCGTCATACTCTGGAATGGTTTTCGCGCTCATCCTTGGCGCTCTCACCATAGCTTTTTCGAACCACGCGGTTTTTCAGTACACCCCCGCATCTATTACGCCAGCCGCCTCATCGACTCTTTCCACGCTCCCGGGCCCCGCTCAAAGCCCGGATTCAAAAAAGAGTGCCGGAGCGAGCGGTCTTGCGCATGATGCGGTACCCGCCTCCGTCTCGGGAAGCGCCGCAGGGGCGGCTACGCTGCCTGTTCCGAATACGGCATCTTCGGTGATCGACCTCGCCGCGCTCGATATTTCCGCATCGGCGTTGCGCAACGCTCTCGTGAATATCATCTGCTATGCGCCTGCGGGAAGCGGTCTGCATTCGATTTCCGGCAGCGGTATCTTCATCGATCCGAAAGGCATCATCCTTACCAATGCGCACATCGCGCAATACTTCCTTCTTGCCGACCGCGGCGTTTCCTGCACTATCCGCTCGGGAAGCCCTGCGGCGGCTCGGTATAGCGCCAAGCCCATCTTCATCTCCTCGGCGTGGATTCACGCGAATGCGGACTTGCTCACCGCAACGGCCCCGAGCGGTACCGGGGAGCATGATTTCGCATTTCTTGCCGTAGCCGGGAGCGCGGCAGGTACCGTATCCCCTTCCCCGTTCCCCTTCGTGCCGCTCGCCACGACGCCCCCTTCCTCCGGTACTCCGGTCGTCATCGCTTCCTATGGCGCGCAGTTTCTTAAACCGAACCAAGTACAGTCGGACCTCTTCCCCACGCTCGTCTTCGGCTCGGTGAAAAGCGTCTATACGTTCGGAACGAATACGATCGACGTGCTCGCGCTTGGCGGTTCCGCCGCCGCGCAGGAAGGATCTTCAGGCGGAGGTGTTGCCGATGCCGCGGGAAACCTCGTCGGGACCATTACGACGAGCACTACCGAGGGTGCAACCGTCTCCCGCTCCCTGAACGCCATAACCGCTTCTTATATCCGCGCCGATTATGCGAGCGAGACCGGCCGGCCGCTCGATCTCTTGCTCGCCGCTGCGACATCGACGGAGACTTCGGATTTCGCATCCGAGATTCCGGCGCTCGAGTCAGCCCTGACCGCTTCCCTGCCCTAGTTCTGTCTTTCAGTCGGGCCGCCGAGAGTCGAACTCGGTCTGCGTGCTCCCAAAGCACGTGTACTACCGGCATACTCCGGCCCGCCATCTGCACTGTACCAGTTTAAATTATTTTCGGCAGATAACGGACCAGCGCCCTGCCGTCGGAACGCCGCAGCCACACGAGGCACCCGTCCACTTCCCAATCTTCCTTCCACCCCTCCTCAAGGACATACCACTCCCCTGTCCGTGCAACTTTCCGTACCTTCACTTCGTGAAGGTTGAACGAAGGGTCGTACTCGTCCCGCACCGACCTCTCGTCAGGGAACTCATCGGTGACGATCGTCTTTACCTCGACGATATGCAGCGTGCCGGCCTTCTCGGCGACGATGTCGAGCTCGCCGGTCTTGCGTACGACGTTACGGCCGCGGATAGAAAATCCATGCCGCCTCAAATATTCAGCAGCGACTCTTTCCCCAAGAGTCCCGACTTCTTTACGGGTCTTAGAAGATAAAAGGCTTTTATAAATAGGGCGCATTTCCTACATATTTTAAAGATTCCATAAAAACAGCCTGTCCTTTATCCACAGAATTCACAA
The DNA here is from genome assembly GCA_021782685.1 of bacterium. Taxonomy (GTDB): domain Bacteria; phylum Patescibacteriota; class Minisyncoccia; order Phycocordibacterales; family Phycocordibacteraceae; genus C7867-001. The sequence goes on along the minus strand of JAJXUQ010000040.1, from coordinate 99 downwards.
CTTTATCCACTTTTGACCACACTACCAAAAGACATGCAAAAACTCCGTCTAAACCGCTTGATTTCTTCGCTGTGCGGGTAAGGGTAATCGAAACCCTGT
>JAJXUQ010000039.1 GCA_021782685.1 bacterium | reverse complement strand
ACGAGCGCTCTAAAGCTCGTAAATGACATCTTTGCGTTCGACGACGACTTTCCAGCCGCGCCGCCGCGCGTGCAGGTACAGGGCGCTGTTCGGGTTGAAGGCGATAGCCGTCTCGACGGACTCGAGAAGCGGGATGTCGCTTTCCGTGTCTCCGACGCCGATCGAACCCTCGAAGGCGAGATTCTCTTTGCGTATCGCCCGTTGCAAGATCGCCGATTTATTCCTGATGATATCCTCATCCTCAACCTCTCCCGTGAAGTTGCCGGAAGGGCCGGTCGCAAAGAAAAATCCGTAGACCTTGTCGAACCCCGCTTCGTACCCGAACCCGTCGGCGATGAATTTCGGCGAATGGGAGATGGCAAGGAGGTAGTATCCTCTCTGCTTGAGATCGCCGATGAGATCGCGCGTATAGCGATAGACCCGGTTCTTCTTCTCTTCGATGATCTCTCCGGCCGCGTTCGCCACCGCCTCGAACGACACGCCTCTTATCTGTTGCCGGAAAACCTCGACGACCTTGTCGACGTATGTCTGATAATCACCCCTCCGGTCGAGCCAAAGCGCCTGCTCGCGCTCGTAGAACGGGCGCGCCTCCTGCGGGAATATGCCTTTCTCGATGAGGCGCTCCACGAGTTCGAGTGCCAAAGACGAGCGGAAGACGGTCCCGTCGATGTCGAAGGCGGCAACCGGACGTTTCTCCATACGCCTATCGTACCTCATTTCGCTTTCGGCCAGCGGGTCGCTGCCTTCGGATAGAGCTTGGTCAAAGGATGTTCTACGCAATCGTGCGGACGCGCCGGGCACACATACCGGCCATAGAGGACGAGGCCGTTGTTCACGTATCTCCAGTCTTTCTTCGGGATGAGCATCTCGAGATCTTTGGATATTTTCGTGAGGTCGGTATTATCGGTGAGATCGAAACGTCTCGCGAAGCGCTTCACGTGGGTATCGGTCGCGATCCCCTCCCAGATATCGAACAGCTCGCCGAGAATCACGTGCGCGGTCTTGTACCCCACTCCCGGCAGGGCCACAAGCTCTTTCTCTGTGCGCGGCACGCTTCCTTTGAATTCGTCACGCACGATTTTCGCCGCGGTAATGATGTTTTTCGCCTTTGCGCGGAAAAACGGGATGGAAGAGATTTCCTCGGTAAACGTCATGGGGTCCGCCTCGGCGAAGTCGCGCACGCTCCTGTATTTCTTGAAAAGCGTTTCCGTAAGCCGGTTGACCGCCTTGTCGGTGCACTGCGCGGAAAGGATGACTGCGACGACGAACTGAAACGGCGTCCGATATGCGAGCTCGCTCCCGGGCTTCGAGTATGCCTTCTTCAGATACGCGACGATCCTCTTTGCGCGCCTTTTCCTTTCTTCGCGCAAGGAAGAGGAGCTCATGCGCCAAGCTCTTTCAAGTCCGCAACGACCTTCGCGGCGTGCGCCTCCGGCTTGACCTTCTTGTACACCTTGGCGATGTTCCCCGAAGGGTCGATGAGGAACGAGGTGCGGCTCGTGCCCACGTACGTTTTCCCCATGAACTTCCTTTCCCCGAAAACGCCGTACTCGCCGACGGTCTCCTTATGCAGGTCGGAAAGGAGTGTGAAAGGGAGTTCATAGGTATCGGCGAACTTCTTGTGGCTCGCGACGCTGTCAGTCGAGATACCGACCACGACGGTGCCGATGCTTTCAAAATCCTTGAATTGGTCGCGCAGGGCGCACGCTTCGATAGTGCAGCCCGGCGTGTCATCCTTCGGATAGAAATAGAGCAGCACCCACTTTCCCGCATACTCGGCAAGCGTATGGACAACCCCCTCCTGGTCGGGAAGGGAGAAGCGCGGCGCCGGCGAACCGACTTTCGGCATTTCCATCTTCGTATTATACCAATTCCGATTCTTCGCGGGGAAAAGCGAAATGGAAGAAGAGGAGCAGGAGCGCTCCCGCAGAGAAGGTCATGAGCAAAAGCACGAGAAGCGGACCGACGATCGGAGCGCGCGCGACGACCGAGAGGACAAGCATACCGAGCACTCCGTCATGCCAGCGCACCGCGACGCGGCTCCTGAAATGGCGCGCGAATGCGCTCCCGAGAAGGATGCCCGCATACATGAGAGCAAGGAGCGCCATGAGCGCATACGCGAAAAGAAGCAGGAGCGCGAGACCGATGCCGACGAAGGTGAGCGCGAGCATGACGAACAGGATGGGCGTCGCGACGAGCGCGGCGAACCCGAGCAGCATCGTGAGGAGGACGCTGCGCGGACGCTGCGTAAAGGCGCGCTCGGTAATCGCCTCCGAGAGCTTCGGGAAGAGGCCGGCCAGGAGACCGGCGAGGATGAGCGCGCCGAGGATCCGGACGAGAAGAAAGACTCCGACGCTCACGAACGCGAGCGCGCGCGACGTACTGACGTTCGGCAGATACGAAGCGTTCCTGTACGTAACGCCGCCCTCTATCGTCGCCGATGCGGGGATCGTCGCCGGTTCGGGTGCCTCGTAGGAAAGCTTCCCGTGAATCACGGTGTTCTCCGCGAGCGTGAGATGCCCGCTCGAGACGACGGTAACGTTCCCTGCGAAATCGCCCGAGAGCGCTATGTTATTCGCGTATATGGTGACCGGGCCGGCGGCACCGCCCAGAACCGCGGCATCCGCCGCGGCGATAAAGACGCTCCCGCCCACCTGGCCCGTGTCATGGACGGAAAAGCCGAGAGCGACGAGGTCGCCGCCGACGGGGTTTTGAACGGCGATGCTTCCACCCATCGCCCGGAAATCGCCCGCGATCTGCGTGCGCGAGCTTATCGTGCCCGCGATAAGGAGCTCGTCGCCGCCGACGGGCGCCGCAGTGATGATCGAACCGCCCAGGGCGGAAAAATCGCCCTTGACGGGTGCGGTAAGCACGACGGAAAAACCGGCGGCATACGCGTTTCCGGGCGAAGAACTCGTAGCGAGGAGCGAACGCGCGGCCACGAAGGATGCGGGCCCTGCCGCCGCAAGCGCGCTCGTCGGCAAGAAGAGCGAGACGAGGAGCGAGATGAGAGCGGCGCGCTGCATGGTGCTCCGCAGCTATGCCGCGGGCGGCATCGAGAGATGCGGCACCGAGACGGGGGACGACGGAAAGGACGGCGGTTCGTGCTCCCTCTTTCCTCTCCGCACCGGCTCGATAGAACTCGCGAGAACGAAGATGAGGAACGCGACGAGTGCGGAGGCGAGGCAGTAGATACAGAGAGCTCCGATGACGAACACCTGGATGGAGATGAAGTACAGCGAGGCACCAACGCCGACAAGCGAGATTACCTGAAGAGCGCGACGTAAGAGCCGATCGAAAACGGCGAGTTCGAGAGCGGCAAGGACAAAGACGATTCCGTAGAAAAGCACGCCGTATTCGGCAAGAGGTATGCCGAAAAGGCGCGAGTAGGGGCTCGCTGCGACGATGTTACAGCCCGAGAGGCTGCCGATATTACAGAGGAGCGGCGTACCGGCGGTTTCGTGCTGAGCAAGATACGAAGAGTCTGCAAGCCCACAGAAAGCCAAGGCAAGAATGAAAACGACCGTTATGCGTTTCATGTCCCGTTACAATACGCGCCATTTGCCGGTCGCACAAGAGCTTGCGGCGAGCACGAAAAATCCCTTTTCCGAGCGGTATCCCCTCTGCCGATTACGATCCGGCTTGCGGGTACGGCGTGCTCACGGCATCCTTGCCGTACTTCCCGGCAAAAAAGATGGCAGCACCGCCGATGATATGCATCCAATTAGACGCCCCGTTCGTGGCGGCGATGCCAAGCAGCATCCCTCCGGAGGAGGGAGTGGCGAGGAGGCCGATGAGCCCGAGCAGGAATATGAGCATGCCGACGAATTCGAGCCAGAACGCCGAATTCTCGTCGGACCAGAGGGCGACGATGAGTAGGATCGCGCCGAAGATGAGGTGGATAAGATTATGTACCGAATCGGTAACGAAAAACGCATTGTTCCCGATAAGCGGGTTCGAGGCGAATCCGAGAAATCCGAGAAGGATCAGGATCGTACCGAATATGGTAGTAAACGTTTTTGCCATATACGCCGTTAGGCTGCTAAAAAGCTTTGCCGTGTTGGCACCTCATAAAGCATACTCCTCCGAGAAGGAAGCCGGCCTTGCCCCGCGACCGCCTGTGCATAGCGAACCGGCATGAAAAGACGCGCGCGAAAACGCGCGCGTCTTTTCAGCGGCATCCGCAACATCCTCGAACTTGCAGCGTGCCATGCTCGCTAGTGACAACTGCAGAGGCTATAAGCCCGTTTCGTCGATGGTGCGGAGCTGCTCGTAAGGGCGGATGCCCCTACATATGTCAGTACGTGCCGGTGCGGCGTTTCTTTCACTCGTAGAGGCGATGATGACCGGGAACGGCACGAGCGGCTCGTCAAGGAAACTGTCGTATGTCTTCCACGGAAACACGAAACAGGCGTGGAAAACGGAGCTCGTTGCCGTCGTAGGCACGCCGACGATGCGCACGACTCCCCCATGCGCGACGGCGGCAAGATCAGAACCGTGCAAATCGCCTCCTTCGACCTCCCACGCCCGTCCGTTGAAGTCGCGGAGAACGAAAGAAGCAGCATCCGAAGCGCGGGAAACTATCTGCCCGCCCAGGAGCCCTTTTTCGGGCGCAAGCCACCAGGAACGCTCCTCGATAAGGATGGGACGATAGAAAGGCGGATGGTCGCCGACAGCTTCCTCAAGCTCGCCGCCCAGACCCGTGGCATACAGGCCGCTGCCGAGCGTAAGAGAGGTGAGCACCGCGCCGAGCGCTATGACGGCGAGCGGATACCGGTATCCGTGCTTGGTCCGGCGGATATTCACGTACCCGACGAGAATGAAAAGCATGAGGATGAATATCCAGAGGAAAGGAGCGGCGGCTAGGAAAAAGTTGAAGAAATTGGCGTGCGTCGCGACTGAAAGGCGCCAATCGACGTTTGCGACTTCAAAAAGCGCTGCGGAAAAAGCGAATGCGCCGAGCGCGACCGAGAGCACGCCGAGCGTCCAGAAGGAATAGTTCTTGAACAGGAACTCCCAACGCG
>JAJXUQ010000038.1 GCA_021782685.1 bacterium | reverse complement strand
TTTCGGACATAGAATTCATTCCAACACTGATCGGCTTTTGTCGGATCGGTCTGTCGATCGCATATGTTCGGATTCTGTTCTTTGCTTGCCAGCAGGATAAAAAAGTTCGAGCGGCACTCGTCCTGCAGCGTCTTGTCTTGCGTTTCGCTGCAGACTGTTTCGTCTCCCGTCTGAGCCGCCTTAGCAAAGAGAATGGGCTGTTCGCAGGACTCTATCGACACAAGGTTACTGTCCAGGTACTGACACCACGAGATGTCTTGGGTCTGCTGCGCTTTGCTCATGGCGATGTTATCGATACAAACCGCTCGGTAGAGAGCGTTTTGTACCTGGTTACAAGCCGCCATGTCGCCCGCCTTGATAAGGGGAGCGATCTGCTCTTGAAGAGCAAGTTCTTGCGCCGGGGTAAGCGCCGTTTGTGCTGACGGGTGCCAGAAGTTCCTTAGGACAACGAAAGCGACGCTGCCGATAACAAGAGCGGACACTATGTAGAGAGCCCTCTTGAGCAGGACTGCCTTCTTTGCGGATTCAGGAATAGTAGCATCCATATCCTTTACTTTATAACGCACAATATAGCACGTAAAATGAACGGCAAGTGGGGCCGGAATTAATCAGTGGATTTCGTAGGTGATCGATACGGATGCGTTGTAGGTATTCTCGCCTACCGGCACGTTCGGCGTCGAGGCTGACTGCGCGTCGGCAGCGCGCGCGCCGTACATGACTGGATACGGGTTACCCGAGGATTCGCTGAAGTTCACGATCTTGCCGAGCGAGATGCCGAGCTGCTTCGCGAGCAGCGCTGCCTGTGCTTTCGCCTTTTCGATGGCATCGGCGCGCGCGGCGTCGTATCCGGCGGTCGGGTCGGCAAGCGCGAAGGCGGGACCGGAGATGTTCTGTACCTCGAGCTTCCCGAGTCCGGAGAGGAGAGCGCCGACGCTGGAGAGATCATGCATCGTTACCTGGATCGTCTCGGCGACCTGATACCCCGTAATCTTCGGCGCGCCGCTCTGCACCGGACAGAGAGCCATCGGCGGGCAAGGGCTTGGGTAGGCGTACTGCGGCGAGACGCTGTAGGAGAGCGTCTTCACGTCCTTGTCGGCAACGCCCTGCCCTTTTACGAAGTCGAGCGCGGTGTTCGCCTGCTTCGTGGTTGCGGCCTGCGCATCGCTCACGGAAGGGGCGGTGTTCTCAACCGTAAAAGAAATGCGGGCGACGTCCGGCGGCAAGGTCGCTTGCCCGGAACCGGACACCGTGATGGTGTCCGTCGCCGGATGCGACGGCCGGTCGAAGTTCTCCGCGATGCTTATCGTCTTCGCAAGCAGGAAGAGCGCAAGGATGGAAAGGACGCCGACAAGCGCGACCCGGATGCCGCGGTCGCCGAAGATCTCGTAAAGAGGGTTGTCGTTCATAGTGAGAAGCGGGGTTACGTGTTAATCGCTCACCTTAAAAAATACTATAACGCTTTCCTAGTCTCCTTGTAGCGTCGTGAGGAGACTCCGCAGCGCCGCGTGAGCGGGAAGCGTTGAAGTGTCGAGATTCGGATCGGTCCAGTTTACAACGCCTTTGTCTATCGCATCGAAGCGCAGCACGTCGGCCCCGCGCGGCAGATAATACGCCGTATCGACGACGCCCTCGAAACGCCCCAGCGAGACGACGGTGAAACGGTGCGTGCCGAGCACCGTCGAAGAGAATGCCGTGGCGGGGACGGGCGCGCCCGACGCCAGACCGAGCGCGGTCTGTTGGATAGCGGCAAGCGCGGTCGAAGATGCGTCTATGGCATACCGGCGGATGACGATGTCGGCGGCACCGGCCGAAGAGGAAGTCGCCATTTCGTATGCCGCGATGCTCGCCGTGTCCGGGACCGTCGTCGCGGTGAAGCCGTCAGGAATGGCAAAAGCTACGCCGATGTCCTTGAGCGTCACGTTCGGCGGCGGGCACGCGGGGAAGGTGCAGGAGGAGCCGGTGCGCGAGACCGAGGTGCCATCCGGGCAGATCTCCGCATCGAGCGGACACGCGATCGGCAGCGTCGGATGTTCGGCGGCGTTCCGGTATAGGAATCCGCCTATACCGAGAATGAGGATAAGCAGCATGCCGAGGAAAAGGCTTTTCATGCGGACATGATACCACGCAAGGCGCCGTCGCGGCGCCTTGCGTCCCAGGGCTCCTTACTGCAGAGAGATGACGTAGAGCTTCCCGTCGGTAAAGAACGGTTCGTTAGCGAAGTTCGTACCGAGGGTCGGATCGACGAACTGCACCTTCCGCACGCTGCTTGTCACGCCGGCAGACGCGAGAGAGCTCTCAACGAATTCCCTTTCGGAATCTATGTCGGGATTTATATTGTGCGTGACGAACCATTTGTACCCTTGATCAAGGCTTGCCGTACCGACATACACCGTAAAACCGTCTTGTTTCAGGTTCGTTTTCCATATGCGTATGTGGTGCCGGTCTTCGAGAGTGCCCGAAGAAGTCGGGCGTTCAAAACTGAAATCGTTGACCGCGGCATTCCAGAACGCCGGAGTCATGGGAGCATGCAGATACTCGCCGTTCGTGATGGCGGCTCTCGCGGCACGCGCGAGCGATGCGGCGCTGACCTGGTCGGCGGGAAACCATGAAGCCTTTTCGAAATCCCAGGCGAGAACGCTGTCGTCCTTCGCCAGAAAGATGAAGTTCAGCGGCTCCTGCGGCGTGCCGAGCACCGTCTCCGAATACTTCGGGATTGAGTGATCGGAGAAGTACGTCTCGACGGCACCCGAGACGTACTGCGTCGGCGGCTCCTGCGGCGCAACGGACTGCGGTTGATAGGAAGCGGCAAAGGCCGCGTACCATAGGGCGCTTGCCGCAAGAAGCGCGACGGTCGCTATTTTCACTACAGGCGTTCCGGCGGCCCGCTCGTCCGCAACCCCCTCTTCTTTCTTGTGGCGACGCCATTCATAGGCGGTAATGCTTGCGGACAATATGAGCAGTCCGAGAAGGTACCCTGCCCATACGTCGCTTAGGTAATGGACTCCCAGGTACAGGCGGCTGAACCCGACCGCAAGAGCAAGCGTGAACCAGGAAAAGAATATGTTCACCTTCCGTTTCCACCCTTTCGAGCGGCGCAGGAGCATGTAGGCAAGGAATCCGTACAAGACCACGGAAATCATCGCGTGCCCGCTCGGGAAAGAGTATGAATGCTCAAGGTAGACCGCATTCTCGGGGCGCGCGCGGTGTACGGCGATCTTGCCGAGGAAACCGAGCAGCCCGTCGGCGGCGAGCGCCAGCCAGAGATAGGCTACGAAACGCTTCTCCCGCCATAACCAGAAAATAATCGAGGCGACTGCCGCGACGAAGATCACCATCTGCCAGGTGCCGAGGACGGTAATCCATAGGAATATCCTCGTGAGTTCGGGGCTGCGGAAATAACCCAGGAGATTGTTGATTCGGATATCCGCCGCGACGATCGGGCCGGAAGTTACGACCGCCAAGGTGACGCCGAGAAAAACGAAAAACAGATAGACGCAGATGATGACGATGAGCGTTACCGGCAACCCCTTGAAGGAAGCGCGGTCGAGCCGCTTGCCGACAAACGCAAAGAGGCGCGGATGACGCCGTATGATATCCCGTACCTCGGGGTTTGCGGCAAGCGCGGCCTTTATGGACAGGAATACCGACCGGGTGAATGCGGCGATCTGATGTCCGTTCCGCACGACGAATGTCTTAAGCGCATACAGCAGCAAAAAGAAGACGAGGAGCGCGCCAAGACCGTAGCCGACGCGCGTCGTCCACGACTCGATGACGGCAAAAGCGCTGCCGAAGAAATACCCGATCAAAAGGTGCGACACGGCCCACAAGACGGCGCTGATGACGTTCCAGAACAGGAATCGTCTCGGATCCATCTTCGAAAGGCCGGCAACGAACGGGACGAGCGGCCGTAAGAACCCTAAGAATCTCCCGAGGAAAATGCTTTTCTCCCCGTGCTTTTCGAAGAAACGTTCTCCGCGCTCCAGGTGGGCGGCCTTCAAGAACCTGTTTTCGTTACGGAAGAAGCTCGTGCCCTTCGTGCCGAGATAGTAGCTCACGCCATCGCCGAGGATCGCTCCGAGCGCGGCGAACCACATGAGGTCGCCGATATCCCATACTCCCTGCGCGGCCAGGAAACCGGCGAAGATCACCAGCGTCGATCCTGGGACTACCTCGCCCACGAGCACGACCGACTCGGCGAAAGCGATGAGAAATACCAGCCAGTACCCCCACACTCCCAGATGAGAGAGTGCCGGCAGAAGAACATGAGTCATGAAATCCATCTTGGATTGTCGCTGGTCGCGTCGTCTTGAATTGTATCAATCAAAATGAGAGCTTCGCACCCTCTGCAAGATCTGGGCGACTACAGGGAATCGAACCCTGATCGAGAGCTCCACAAGCTCCAGTGTTAACCATTACACCATAGTCGCCATGCCCATCCGCCACGATATGCCAGGGTGGCGAAAGCTCAATTCTTATAGCATACATGCTATCATGTTCCCAATCTCATGCACGACGAGCATGCCGATTTCGAGAAGCTGACGGAGAGCCTGAACGAGGACGCGGTGCGCGAAGCATACAAAGCGCCACTTGACGGATATCGCCCGGGACTCCTGCCGCAGCTGCTCGGCGGGACGCTCGTCTGGTGCGGTAACGTTGTCTACGGCCATCGGCCTTCGTATCTCAAATTCCGCGCGGTCGAGGTGATCGCGCGCGTCCCCTATCACTCGTGGGCTTCGGCGGCTTTCACGCTCCTCACGCTCTTCTACACGAACGAGGCACGGGCGCTCAAGCTCTCGGCGATCTCACGCTTCGCCCGTTTCGCTTCCGACAACGAGACGATGCATGTCGTCGTGATTTCCGCGCTCGCGCGCAAGGAGCATCCGGCGGGCATCTTCCGCCATACGCTCATCCCTTTGTTCTTCGCGTTCTTCTATTTCTGGATGTCCTATTTCCTCTACCTCTTCAATCCGCGCTGGTCGCTTGAGACCAACTATCTCTTCGAGCAGCACGCCTTCGATCAGTACTCCCTGTTCCTCGAAGAGAACGGGGCTCTTTTGAAGTCGAAACCTATCGAAAGCGACTTCCTTGCCTGGTACGGCCGGCATCCGCGGAGTCAGTATGAATTCTTCCGATCGGTCAGAAATGACGAACTCGTGCACCGCAACCAGTCGATACATGAGCTCGTCCTGTACGAAAAGCGCCCGCTGTATCAATAGCGCGGCGTTTCTTCCGCAACGCCCGCGAGATGGTTCGCGAGGCGCGCGAGCGCGAAGAGGAGCGAGGAGAGGCGGTTCAGATAGGCCTTGGTCTCGGGCG
>JAJXUQ010000037.1 GCA_021782685.1 bacterium | reverse complement strand
GATCCAAAAGAGTACCTTACCCGCGAGGCCGATCCAATAATCGCGTCGGATAGCGCGCAGCATGCGGTGATTGTCTTTCGCGAGCGCATGCATTTCTTCGAGAAGCCGCTTTAGTTCCGGGTCCATGTTCGTTCTATATTCTACCACTTAGTGCCCCCTCCAGGAGTCGAACCTGAATCAGCTCGTTAGGAGTGAGCCGTTCTATCCATTGAACTAAGGGGGCGTTGCGAAGAGCGTAACACAAAACACGCCCTGCGGGAGCAGGGCGTGTTTTTCCGGAAACCTTATGCCGAGATGCCGAGCGTCGAAGCGATACGTTCCCTGTCGAAGCCGATGATCATCTCGTTGCCGATGAAGATGACCGGTACGCCCATCTGACCGGACTTCTGGATCATCTCCTGGCGCTTTTCGAGGTCGTGCGCGACGTCGTAATCGGTATACGCGATGCCCCTCTCTTTGAGGAAGTCCTTGGTCATCTGGCAGAAGTGACAGGTCGGGGTGCTGTAGATGGTGATAGTTTTGTCCATATTTAATTTAATTCGTTATAAGAAAAGTATAGCACTTTGCGTTATCCACAGGAATACCGCCGTCAGATGCTGTCGATCGCCGTTTTCAGCTTCGCTTCGACCTGTTTGGCAATGTCCGCAACGGCGGTATTCCCGACTGCCGCCAGAGCGACCGTCGGCAAGATTGCCGCAGCGTAGACCTTGCCCTCGTCTTCGTACACCACGATATTGCAAGGCAGGAGCAGCCCGATGTCGCGTTCGCTCTGTAATGCCTGATACGCGAAAGGCGGATTGCACGCGCCGAGAATCACGTAGCGGCCGAATTCGACGTCGAGCTTCTTCTTGAGAGTCGCCTGCACGTCGATTTCGGTCAAGATACCGAACCCTTCTTTCGCCAAAGAAAGCTTCGTCCGTTCAACCGCTTCGGGGAACGCCCCGCTCACCTCCCGTTTATATCCATAATGCATATAGATAGACTGTATATCATTACGCCCGCGGCCGCCAGCGGACATCACCTATCTTGCTGTTTCTGTGCTCCACCCCAGTCTGGAACCCTTCACCGATTTTTGTTGACAAAGTCGTAACAATACGATAAAATTTTTTATAGAAAAGAACGTTGTGATTCAGGGTTTAAACAGTGGGACGAGTGCTTTGCAGATCTCCTCGAGGTCTCCAAAATACTCGTCCCACTCCGGAGACAGTCGCCGCTCGACGCATCGAGCATCAACCACTTGGAGGTATGCGATGGAAACCATCGTGAGCCGCACCTTGTCGGTACACAAGGAACACGAAGTCCTTCTCAAGCTCGAATCGGCCGGACTGTGCGACGCGCTCGCTCAGAAAGTGATTGATTCGAAGGACAACGACCTCGCCAAAAAGGTCGTGCGCCTGATTCAGAACGGCGGCTTTGAGCCGTCGACGAGCCAGAAGCGCGCCCGCGAGATCATGGGCAAGAACTTCTTCGGCGTCGAAGAGGCGATCAAGCATTTCGGGGCTAACCCCTCGAAGCAGCAGATCGCCTATCTTGCCGAGGTTCCGTTCTCTGAAAGCCTGCTCGAAGCGTGCAAGAATACGCACGTTCTCGTGGCGGTCTTCCCGCTCTCGATCCTCGATATCCGGAGCAAAGTCGATCGCAAGCTTTTTTACTCTCACGAGGACACCTGGTACAACAAACAGGCGTTCGCGAAGGAGAAGGGCGAGATCGGCTGGCAGCTCGTCCGCAAGACGCCGGTCGAGAATTCCACCAACAAGACGAGGAATGAGCAGCAGGCCCTGCTCGGCAAGAACGACGAGACGCCGAAAGCACAGGTAGTCGTCTACATGATCATCGGCCATTACCTCACGACCGGCGAACGCCTGTTCGAAAACAACTACATCAGGTGTTCCGATCTCGACTCGAGCGGCTGCCGCGTCCGCGTCGGCGGCTTCGACGCCCCCCTCGGGCTCCGCGTCTACTTCTGCTGGGACGGCTACCGGTACTCGTACTTGGGTGTCGCCTCTGCCCGGAAGTTCTGAACCTTGAATCCTTGAGGGCTTGTCCCTCTTGATTCCTTGAGCCCTTGCTCGAAAAAATTTTCGGGCAGGGGCTTTTTATTCACGACAGTTCTCGAGACACTCCAGGGTTCTTAAATCGTTGAGAACACCGTCGTTTCAAAGTCTCTGAATGCTTTCGAGCTTGCCGTAAAGTTGTCTGAGCCGTTTAAGATATAACGCGCCTCAATCTCTCGGCTTAGCATGTTGTTTGTGCGGGTACCGGGAATCGAACCCGGGTCTCAACCTTGGGAAGGTCGCATTCTGCCACTAAACCATACCCGCATACTTTTCAAAACCAGCTCCATAGCCGTTGCCACCAGCTCGGCGTCGACGTCGACGCCTGGTCGGCAGGCGGTACCACTACGATAACCTCTTCTCCGGGTCTCGCAACTCCGAATGCGGTCCGGATAGCGGCGTCCTGTCCGCGAGCCGTCTCAAGCGACGAGAGGCTCGCTTCGAGCGTTGCCTTACGCTTCTCGAGCGCCTGATACTGTGACTCTGTATCGTGCGCTTGAGATATCGCTAACTGCGCTTTCCCGACAAGCCCCCAGATGAGCGAGAGGAGCCACAGGACGGCAAGCAGGAGAACGCCGATGATGATCCCCTCTCGTAACTGCTTTGCGTACATTATGCCCAGTATACCGCGTTCCCGTTAGCGGTCGCTTTCCTGGACCATCTTCATGAAGACTTCCTCGGGAATGTTCACTTTCCCGCGGCCTCGCTCGAGCATCTTTTTCTTGCCGCGTTTCTGTTTGTCGAGAAGCTTGTTCTTACGCGATACATCGCCGCCATAAAGGTACCCGGTAACGTCTTTCCTCATTGCCGAAAGCGTCCGCGAAGCAATGATGCGTCCAAGCGCCCTTGCTTGGATCTTGGTGACGAAGAGCTGCTTCGGCAGGATCGTATGGAGCTTCTCCACCATCCTTTCCGCTTCTTCCTGGACCCTGCGCCGCGCGACCACGCGCGCGAACGCCGGTACCGGCTCCTCGGCGACAAGTATGTCGAGCCGTACCACATCCGCCAGCCGTTCGTCCATGATCTCATACGAGAGCGAAGCGTAGCCCGATGAGATATTCTTCAGCTTATCGAAGAACCCGCGCATGAGCTCTCGAAGCGGCATTTCTATCGTCATCTCGATACGGCCGCCCTGGTAGGTTTCGGTCGTTGATATCTGCGCCTCGTGCTCATGGAGCATCTGGATGAGCGCGCTGAGCGAATCCGGCGGCGTGATGATGGTAACCTTTGCCCACGGCTCTTTTATGTACGCTATGTTGCCATGTTCGGGGAATTTCGCCGGCGTATAGACGGTTTCCTGCTTGCCGTCCGTGCTCGAGACCACGTAGGAGATAGTCGGCATGGTGACGATAAGCGAAAGATTGAACTCGCGCTTCAGGCGTTCAGTGATTATCTCGAGATGCAGGAGGCCGAGGAAGCCGCAACGGAACCCTCTTCCGAGCACCCCCGACGATTCCTCTTCGAAGGAGAGCGACGAGTCGGAAAGCCGCAACCGCTCGAGCGATTGGCGCAAAAGAGGGAGATCGTCCTGGCTCTCCGGGTAGACCGAGGCCCAGACGACCGGCCGCGGGCGCACGAATCCTGGAAGCGGCGGCAGGACGCCTTTCGCGAGCCCGATGGTATCGCCGACGGCGACGACGCCCGCCTCCTTCACGCCCGTGACGATGTAGCCGATCTCGCCCGACGAAAGGTCGTCGGTCGGCGTCTCCTCGGGGGTGAAGACCCCGACCTCAAGCGCGGTGAATTCTTTCCCGGCCGCGCAGAAGCGAAGCGCCTGCCCTTTCTTGAAAATGCCGTTGAATGCGCGAAGATACACTGTGACGCCGCGATGCGTCGAGTAGGAAAAGTCGAAGATGAGGCCCTGCGGTTCTTCGCCGAGACCGGCCGAGGAATCCTTCGGCGGCGGTATGCGCCGTACGATCGCTTCAAGAAGATCGTCGACGCCCGCTCCTGTCCTCCCCGACACCGCGAGCACTTCCGCGGACGGTATCTGCAGAAGCTTCGCGAGTTCGGCGGTGACCTCGTCGACGCGCGCCGCAGGGGCGTCGATTTTTGAAACCACCGGAATGATGGCGCAACCCTCTGCTCGCGCCGCCGCGAGCGTCGTCAAGGTCTGCGCCTGTATGCCCTGCGTCGAGTCGACGAGAAGAAGCACCCCTTCCACCGCCGTGAGCGCGCGCGAGACTTCGTAGGAAAAGTCGATATGCCCGGGAGTATCGATGAGATTGAGTATGTAATCTCCATACCGCATCCGGACGGGTTGCATCTTGATGGTAATACCCCGTTCGCGCTCGAGATCCATGCGATCGAGCACCTGGTCGCGCATCAGGCGCGAGGGGATCGTTCCGGTGCGCTCGAGCAAGCGGTCGGCCAAGGTCGACTTGCCATGGTCGACGTGCGCGATGATGGAAAAGTTACGGATGTGTTCCTGGTTCACGGTTGTGCGGGCTCCTCGGCCGACGGCGCGAGGACGGTAGCGCGTCTGCTGCGCGAATGTACGAGCCGCGTGACGGCCTGCACCATGACGCGGAATTCTTCATTCTTCAGGAGGAAGAGCGTGAGCGCAGCGGCGGCAAGACCCATGGTACCGGCAATGAGCCCCTGCGTGAAGACGGCCGCGAGCGTCGTAAGCGGGGCGATGCCGCCTTCAAGGGCAAGCACGGCATAGGTTGCCGCGCCGCCGGCAAGCGCGGCGGCGGAGCCGTCTATGAACGGCCGCGCGAGCATCCGAGCGAGACCGGGAGCGACGCCTTTCAGCGCAAACAAGGAGAGGACCGCGAGAAAAACCTGTCCGAGCGTCGCCGCAAGCGCGAGAAGCAGGATGGATGCTTCGGAGATACCGCCGACTTTCAGGGAAGCCGCAAGCGGAGCGGACAAGTCTGCGACCGGCAGCGAGAGAAAGATCAGAGCAAGAACGACCGTCAACGCGCCGCCGGCGATCTGGTAGAAGAGCGGCCACCACGACTGCCGCGCCGCATAGAGCGCCCGAGAAAAGAGGAGCACGAGCCCCTGCGCGGCGAGACCGACCGCGAGGACGGCAAGGAGCGCGGCCGTGAGGCGCGTCGCCTGCCAGTCAAACGCGCCGGTCCCGAGGATGACACGCACGATATGCGCGCGAAGCACCGCGATAAGCCCGATGCATACGATTGACCACAGGATGACGTGCCGGGCGCTTGCCGAGAGGATACGAGCGAATTCGTCGCGCTTCTCAAGCGCCGATGCCTCGGAAAGCGCCGGGAATGCCGCGACGGCATACGAAGAGCCGATGAGGGCGAGCGGGACCGCCTCGAGATTACCCGCGAGAGTGAAGACCGAGACCGCGCCCGTACCGATCCGCGAGGCGAGCGCGGTCAGAAAAAGCGCCGTGATCGAGCCCATGCCGAGCGCCAGCGAGCGCGGGA
>JAJXUQ010000004.1 GCA_021782685.1 bacterium | reverse complement strand
GCAAGAGGGAACGTTGCCGAGGAGGTGAAGCGCGGCTATGATGGAGGGATGCTTACCTCTCCAAGCGCTCTTTTCGCCCTTCTTTTCGCCTCAGGCGGCCCGCTTGAGAAGAAACGGCTTGCGTCGCTCATCGGCATCGAGGAGCCGGAGCTTGCGAAGGCGCTCGCCGCGCTCGCCGAATGGCTCAAAGGAAGTGGCGTCGCGCTTATCGAGACCGAGACCGAAGCGGAGCTGCGCACGGCGCCCGAGGCATCCGCCATCGTGCATGCGCTTCTCGAGAACGAGCTCGCGCGCGACCTCGGCAAGGCGAGCCTCGAGACGCTTGCGGTCATCGCGTACCAAGGGGGCGCGACGCGCGGCGAGATCGACTGGGTGCGCGGCGTCAATTCGACCGCTTCGCTCCGCACGCTCCTTTTGCGCGGCCTTATCGAAGGGAAAGAGGATGAACGCGACAAGCGACGCATACGGTATGCCATCACGACGGAAGCGCTTGCGCACCTGGGGCTTACGAGCGCCGCCGAGCTTCCCCGCTATACGGAGCTCTCTTCCGAAGTAGACGCGATGAAGGAAGCGCCAGAGCAGGCGATGGAACCTCCCGCGTAACATACCGGCAGTCATGGATATGCAGAATCCCGATACGCTCGATCAACGCACCCGCCTCATGCGCGAGACCGGCTTCGGGCTCCTGTTCGCTTCGGGGCTTCTCGCTCTCTTCATCTTCTTTCCGCTCTCGCGTGCGACGCCGGCGTCTGCGCCGATCGTCGTCGCGACCTCGACGACGCCGGACGCGTTCGCGCAGGTCCCGATCGAGGCGAAAGCGGCGATCGTCTACGATCTGACCGACGGGAAGACGCTGTATGCGAAGAACGCCGATGCGCAGCTTCCTCTCGCTTCGCTTACAAAACTCCTGACCGTCTATACGGCGCTCACCGAGCTCTCGCCGGATACGACGATAACCATCCCCGCGGACGTTACGCACCTTGACGCTCCGCACGCCTTCTCGGCAGGGCAGACCTTTACGCTTGCCAACCTTATACGTCTCACGCTCACCGCTTCCCTGAACGACGGCGCCGCCGCGATCGCCGAGGCGACTGCGGCGCGCGAAGGACGTCCGCTAAGCTCTCTGCTCGCCGGCGCGGCGGCAGGACTCGACCTCTCGCAAACCTATGCGCTCAACGGCAACGGCCTCGACATAAATACCGCGGTATCCGGCGGTTACGGCTCCGCGCACGATATCGCGCGTCTTGCGGGCGCTCTCGTCGAACGAGCGCCGGGGATCGTCGACGCGACGACCCGGAGCTCGGCGCAGGCTTCTTCGGAAGGCGGCACGTTCTTTTCCGTGAAAAATACAGACCCGATGGTTGGCACCATCCCGCACCTCCTGCTCTCGAAGACCGGCTACACCGATCTCGCGGACGGCAATCTCGCGCTCGTCTTCGACGTCGGCATCGAGCATCCTATAGCGGTGGTTGTTCTCGGCTCTTCTCTAAAAGCCCGCTTCACTGACGGCATGGCGCTTGTCGCCGCGACCTTCGCGCACTTCGCGGGCATCGCTTCGCTATGATCAGCACCGCCGTACGAGTCCTCATTCCCTCCGCGACCTCGTTCGCGCTCGGCATGGTTTTCGCCCCGTTTCTCGCTGGCGTTCTTTATCGCGCGAAAGCGTGGAAAAAGAGCGCGGGCAAGAGCGCGGGCATCGGCGGCGGCGGCACGCCGATCTTCAACGAACTTCATAAGGAGCGCGAGGTCTCGACGCCGCGCATGGGCGGCATCCTCATCTGGGCATCGGTGCTCGGGACCGCACTGTTCTTTTGGGTACTCGCTCACACGCTCGACACGTTCTGGCCGGCGCTCGACTTCGTGAACCGTCGCGAGACGTGGCTCCCGCTCTTCGCGATGGCAGCGGGCGCCTATGCGGGGCTCATCGACGATTTCCTCGAGATCACCGAGGGGAGGGGAGGGCTCTCGCTCGCGCGGCGGCTTACCATCGTCGGCAGCATCGGGCTCGTCGGCGGCTGGTGGTTCTACGCGAAGCTCGGCGTCGCCGCTATCGGCATCCCTTTCGCGGCACCGCTCACGATCGGATGGCTCGTCGTACCTTTCTTCGCGCTCGTCACCCTCGCAATTTATGCCG
The DNA here is from genome assembly GCA_021782685.1 of bacterium. GTDB lineage: Bacteria > Patescibacteriota > Minisyncoccia > Phycocordibacterales > Phycocordibacteraceae > C7867-001. Next base: position 25,506 of record JAJXUQ010000004.1, on the reverse strand, counting down.
GCGGCACCATCGACGGGCTTGACGGGCTCGCTGGGGGCGTTTTCGCCATCATATTCATGGTCTATGCGGGCATCGCTTTCGGCGAAGGGCAGGCATCGCTCGCGGCATTTGCCGCCTCAGTCGCCGGCGCGACGCTCGCTTTCCTCTGGTTCAATATCCCTCCGGCACGCTTTTACATGTCGGAAACCGGCAGCATGGCGCTTACGCTCGCTCTCGCGATGACCGCTTTCGCTTCCGACGCGCTCGCCGGCGGCGTAGGAGTGTTCGTGCTTCCGATCGTCGCGCTTCCCTTGACGGCGACCGTCGTAACGACAATCATGCAAGTATTCTGGAAAAAAGTCTTTCATAAGAAACTGTTCCGCGTCGCGCCTATCCACCACCACTTCGAAGCGATCGGCTGGCCAGCCGCGAAAGTCACCATGCGCTATTGGGTCATCACCATCATCGCGGGCGTCCTCGGGCTCTCTATCGCGCTTCTCGCGCGCCTGCCATGAAGTCCGTCTCCGGCGACCGCGTCTTCTTCACGCTGGTGATTTCCCTGGCGCTCTCCGGTCTCGCGATATTCTCCTCGGCCGCGCTCGGCCTCCTTGCCCGAGAAAACGCCTCGATCTCGCGGGATATCCTGCTTCAGGCGGGTCTCGGGCTCGGCCTAGGATTCATAGCGTTCCTCCTCGCGCGCGCCGTCCCGCTCGAACGCGTAAAACGCCTCGCACCGTATATCTACGGCGCGACGGTCGTTTTCACCGCGCTCGTCTTCGTGCCGGGTATCGGTTTCCACGCGGGCGGCGCGACGCGTTGGATCAATCTCCACTTCACGACCGTGCAGCCTGCGGAATTCCTGAAAATCGGTTTCGTGCTCATGCTCGCGAGCTGGCTCGCACCGCGCGCGCGGACGCTCGCGAATCCGAAGAAAGGACTGCTTCCTTTTGTCGCCCTCCTCGCGCTTCCGGCCGCGCTTCTGCTCGCCCAGCCGAACACTTCGACGACGCTCCTTCTTCTCACGACCGGCCTTACGATGTACTTTGTCGCAGGAGCTCCGTGGCGCGACTTCGGTATCATCGCGTTCGGCATTATCATCGCGTTCGGCATCGTCGTCATCATGCGGCCCTACGTGCTCGAACGCGTAAAGACGTTCATTGACCCCTCGGCACATTCGCTGAGCAGCGGGTACCAAATACAGCAATCCTTGTTGGCTATCGGTTCCGGCGGGCTTCTCGGCCGAGGATTCGGACAGAGCGTGGAGAAGTTCAACTATCTGCCGGAACCCGACGGCGACTCCGTTTTTGCGGTTTTCGCGGAGGAAACAGGGTTTTTCGGCGCGACGCTGCTCCTCGCGCTCTTCATCGCCCTTGCGGCGCGCGGCATCGTGATAGCGGGCAATTCGAACGACCTTTTCGGCGGCCTCGTCGCGCTTGGATTTTCCTTCAATATCATCCTGCAGGCTTTTATCAATATCGGCGCGATGCTCGGCATCATCCCGCTTACCGGTTTGCCGCTGCCTTTTGTTTCCCATGGAGGAACCGCTCTTGTGGCCACGTTCCTCATGTGCGGCCTTATCCTCAATGTCGCCGCACGGCGCAGGACCTGAAAACTGCTATAGTAGTTGGTGTATGACTATCGTGTTTACGGGTGGGGGAACGGGCGGACACTTTTATCCGATCATAGCTATTACCGAGGCGATTAACGACATGGTCAGGGAACAGCGGCTCGTGGCGCCCAAACTCTACTTCCTCGCGCCGGAACCGCTGGACCAGAAAGCCCTTTTCGAAAATGGCATCGCCTATATAAGAATCCCGGCGGGGAAGGTCCGCCGTTACGCCTCCCTGGAGAATTTCACCGGTAGCTTCACGACGCTTGGCGGCCTCTTCTCCGCATTGCTGACGCTTTTCCGGCTGTATCCGGACGTCGTAGTGAGCAAGGGCGGATATGGCAGCGTGCCGGTCGTGCTTGCCGCATGGTTGCTCCGTATTCCCATCATCATCCACGAGTCGGATGCGAAGCCCGGCCGCGCGAATCTGCTGGCTGCGAAGCTCGCCGCGAAGATCGCGATATCCTTCGAGAGCGCGGCAGCATATTTCCCGAAAAACGTTCAGGGCAAGATCGCGCGCACCGGCATCCCGATCAGGAAGGCGCTCATGCGCGTAGAGCCGGAAGGCGCGCGACAGTATCTCGGGCTCGAGACGGGTGTGCCGACCATCCTCATCCTCGGCGGCTCCCAAGGAGCAACAAAGATAAACGAGTCGGTGCTCTCCTCGCTCACGAGCCTCGTCTCTTTTGCGAACATCATCCACCAGACCGGACAACTGCACTTCAAGAGCGTGGAGGCGATCGCGCAGGTCGCGCTCACGAAAGATCCGCACGCAGGCCGGTATCATCCTTTCAACTACCTTTCCGAGACATCGCTTCAGAGAGCCGCCGGCGTCGCTGATATCATTGTCTCCCGCGCCGGCTCGAGCGCCATAGCGGAAATCAGCCTCTGGAGGAAACCGGCGATCCTCATCCCGATTCCCGAGTCCGTGAGCCATGACCAGCGCGCCAATGCGTATACCTATGCCCGAACGGGAGCAGCTATCGTCATCGAAGAGGAGAATCTTACCCCTCATATCCTCGCTTCGGAGATACAGCGCGTCCTGAACGACCCGGGATTGGCGGAGCGTATGAAAGCTTCCGCGGCCGGATTCACCGATCCCGACGCCGCGCGTATCCTTGCCAGCGAAGTCCTCGCTATCGCGCTCGCCCACGAATCATGAGCGTGGTCGTCACTCGTTTCGCTCCTTCGCCGACCGGCTTCTTACACGCCGGCAATTATCGCACGGCTGTTTTCGCCTATCTTTTTGCAAAACATACCGGTGGTTCGTTTGTGCTGCGCATAGAAGACACTGACAAAGAGCGCTCGAAACCAGAATACGAGGCGAATATCCTCGAGTCGCTCGCATGGCTCGATCTTCCCGCTGACCGTCGCTATCGCCAGAGCGACAATACGGCGCGCTACCGCGAACTCCTTGAAAAATCGGTTGCCGCCGGTATTGCCTATGTCTCAAAGGAGACACCGAGAAATCCGGGTGATCGGGAAGAGGTTATCCGTTTCAAAAATCCGGGCGGTGCGGTCTCCTTTGTCGACGGCATCCGCGGAGAGATAACGATGGACGTGAGCGATCTCGGCGACTTCGTCATCGCGCGCTCCTTTGACGAGCCGGTCTTCCACTTCGCCGTCGTCGTCGACGACGCGGATGAAGGCATCACGCACGTCATCCGCGGCGAAGACCATATCGCAAACACTCCGCGGCAGATACTCCTCCAGCGCGCGCTCGGCTTCCCGCTGCCCGCTTATGCGCACCTGCCGCTTATTCTTAACCCCGACCGTACCAAGCTCTCGAAACGCAAGGGCGCGAAAGCGCTTACCGAGTACCGCGACCAGGGCATGCTGCCCGAGGCGATGCTCAATTATCTTGCGTTTCTCGGCTGGAATCCCGGCGACGAGCGTGAATATCTTTCGCGAAAGGAGCTCATCGAGGCTTTCGACCTTACGCGCATACAGAAGGGAAGCGCTATCTTCGATGAGATTAAGCTTCTCTCGGTGAATCAGCATTGGATGCGAGCGCTCTCCGACGAAGATTTTGCCGCGCGCGGTGATTTCCAGACGAGCGACCCGGGAAGACTCCGGAGCGTCGTCCCGCTCCTTAAGGAGCGCGCGCATACGTTCCAAGAAGCGCGGGAGATGCTCTCAGGAGAACTCGCGTGTTTCTTCCGCGAACCGGTACTTGAGCACGATAAGCTCACCGCAAAAGAGCTACCGAACTGTCCCGACAACATGACAAAATCTGCCTTGGAGGAGCTGCTGGAGCTCGTAGAAGCTCTCCCGGAAGGCGTCTCTGCCGGAGCGGTCAAAGACGCCCTTATGCCGCGTGCCGACGCCGAAGAAAAGAAAGGGAAGGGGGGCAGGGGAGCGATTCTCTGGCCGTTGCGCTACGCGCTTTCCGGCCAAGAACGCTCACCCGACCCTTTCACGCTTATCTCGATCCTCGGCCCGAAGGAGGCGGTTTCGCGCATACAAAAAGCTATTGCTATACTCGAAGGATGACGCGCGCGCGCATACTCGGTCTTTTGTTTTCAGGACTCTCGGTCGTTTCCTTCGCGTCGGCGGCTCATGCCAAGACGGCCGCCGATCTCCAAGCGCAGATCGATGCGCACACCCAGCAGATCAGCGCGCTCGAAGCGGAAGTCGCCGCCTACCAGAAGCAGCTGGACGCGCTCGGCACGAAGAAGAATACGCTTCAGTCGACCATCAGTTCCCTCACGCTTTCCCAGAAACAGCTTGCAACGCAGATCGAGGTGACCCAGGGCAAGATCGCATCGGCAAATCTGCAGATACAAAGACTCACGCTCTCCATAGGCGATAAGGAAACGGCGATCGCTGCGGACCAGACGGCGATCGCCAAAGCGCTCCGAGACATCGCGGAGAACGAGCAGGCGCCTTTCGTCACTCAGATAATCTCCTCGGATTCTCTGGGCGAAGCCTGGCAGAGGACCGATGAGGCGCTGCAATTTAACGCGGCGCTCGCAAACAATATCAGCGATCTCCGCACGATGCGCACGGCGCTCGCATCCAATCGCGACCAGGTCTCTGCGGAGAAGGCGCAGCTCACCTCTCTCCAGAACCAGCTCACGCTCCAGAAGCGTTCTGTCGACGCGAGCAAGGCAGCCCAGCAACAGCTTCTCGCGAAGACGAGGAACCAAGAGTCCAATTATCAGCAGCTTATCGCCGCGAAACGCGCTTCGGAAAAATCTTTCGAGGATGAGCTCGTCAGCCTCCAGAGCCAGCTAAATCTCATCGTGCATCCCGGCCTCCTGCCGCGAGCAGGCTCGGGCGTCCTCTCCTGGCCGTTCAGCAAGGCTTTCATGTACAACTGCGCACAGCGCAAGAACGTATTCGGCAATCTCTTCTGCATCACCCAATACTTCGGCAATACGCCGTTTTCGACCGCTAATCCGCAAATCTACAGCGGTCACGGCCACGACGGCATCGACATCGCCGCGCCTATCGGCACGCCAGTCCAAGCAGCGCTCTCAGGCACCGTGCTCGCAACCGGAGATACCGACCTCGTGCATGATAGCCGCGGGCATCAGTGCTACTCCTTCGGAAAATGGGTGATGTTGAAGCACGATAACGGCATCAACACTATGTACGCGCATCTCTCCGAAATCGACGTCTCGAAGGGGCAGCGGGTCGTTACCGGACAAATCCTGGGCCTTTCGGGTATGACGGGCTATGCGACCGGACCGCATCTTCATTTCGGCGTCTACGCGACCGAAGGTACCGAAATCATGACGCTGCGGCAGTTCCGCGGCGCGACGATCGGCTGTGCCGACGCCACCATGCCGGTAGCGACCCTCTCTGCCTATCTTAATCCGCTCTCGTATCTTTAGCGCAGCAGTCGAGACTCCATACATAACAGAGCAGAGCAGCACATGTGCGTTTCTGAACCTATGTTTAGTTCGCAAAAGATATATTGTGCGAACTCTATGCGTATGACACCCTCCTTCTTTCTCGCCTTTCCCTGCTCCCTGCGCAACGCGCCAAAGACAGCCAATTAATAATAAATAATAAAATCAGCAGGAGACATTCGCGGTGATGTAGTCATACGCTTCGTCGACCGAGTCGACAAGCGTGTAAAGCTCCATGTCTTTCTGGTTGATCGCTTTGTGTTCCCGGTAAAGCGTCTCTTCGATGAAAGCCAGGAGGGGCTCCCAGTAGTGCTTCCCAAAGAGAATGATAGGGACCGCGCGGATCTTCTTAGTCTGCACGAGGGTTACGATCTCGAAGAATTCATCGAGCGTGCCGAAGCCGCCCGGGAAATAGACATAGACTTCTGAAGCATAGGTAAGCATTACTTTCCGCACGAAGAAATGGTCGAAACCGAACTTGTTCGTGAGATAGGGGTTGTAAGACTGCGCCTCCGGCAAGTTGATGTTGAGCCCGACCGAATCCCCTCCCGCTTCGAAGGCGCCTTTATTTGCGGCTTGCATGACGCCGGAACTCCCGCCGGTGATAATCGCGAACCCTTTTTTCGCAAGACGGCCCGCAAGTTGCGTCGCGTCCCTATACACCTCATCCTCAAAGGAGGCACGGGCACTGCCGAAAAAGGATACGGCAAGGCCGTACTGACGGATAACGTCGAATCCTTCGACGAACTCCGACATTATCTTGAAGATGCGCCACGATTCCACCCTGCTCGGTTTGCAGACGAGAAGAGAGCGCTCTTCGGGTATCGTGCGCTGGCCCTCATGGACTACTTTCGCAAGCCGTTCAGCAGTCTCGTGAACAGAGGCGGTATCGGACGGTGCGGTATGCGAGGGCAGGTCGTGTGCGGAGTCTGTGCTCATACGGAGATTGTAGCAAATCAAAGACCGACGCAATTTGCAGCAGGCGTATAACCTGCCGCAAGGGCTTGCGCGGCGGAAACGAACCAGACCTTATTCCCTTCCGAGATACGCTCCGCTCCCGCGCACTGCGGGAGATAATACTTCGTCCCGTTCTTCGAAGCGACCACGCTCCCCGCGGTCGCTGTAGCGAGAGGAGTCAGGCTGCCGAGAGATACGCCATTCCCCTGCCCCGCCTCGAGGCCGGCGAGGAAACCGAGGCCGAAACTAAGCAAGGAGGCAAGGACGAGGACACTGACGAGAAGAGCGTCCCGGGGCACGCGCGCGATGAGGCCTTTGCATATCTCGCGCGTTTCTGCTATAGTCGTCATGTACGACAACTATACCACTATGGCATCAACGAAAGCCGGCGGATCAGCAAAGAACCTCACCGATTCAAACCCGAAATACCTCGGCGTGAAGCTTGCCGACGGCGCGACGGCTCGTCCGGGCATGATCATCGTCCGCCAGCGCGGCACGAAGATCGAAGCGGGACGGAACGTGAAAGTCGGCCGCGATCATACCCTCTTCTCCCTTGCAAACGGCACGGTCAGCTTCCGTACGCGGCGTAAGAAGCGCTTCGACGGGCGCCTCGTCGAAAAAAAGGTCGTCGACGTCGCCTAAGCTCCCCGGTCTTGTTTTTGGAAGTGCTGCCAATCCTTGTGCGGGGACCATTCGCCTCCCCACTCCCAGCCGTGCGATTTGAAAAGTAGGGCGATATCGTCAGTCACCGTCCCCGGCCGCGCTGCGTCATAGCGCGCGCCACGAGGAACGACTTCCCCATCGTACTGCGTATACGGATTGAGCGCGGGATTGATATCTATCGCGCGGCCGAAGGAATGATTCGAGAGGCGGTTTGTCCCGCGGATGAACCGGTAATTGAACGCCGAAGTGTTGTTCGCGGCCATGGAGGCGTCGTCGTCCCATCCGTAGGCGACGATCGGGATGACGCGCGCGATCGGGAAGCGCCTCTCAAGCAGCGCATCGAAAATCCGCCGGACTTCTTCGGCGACGTCCACGTGCACGACAAGCTGTCCTTCATGGATCTCTCCGTCAAAAGAGATGTACGGGACTTTGATGAGCGCGAGGGCGTCCCTGATTTCGTTCCGGATTTCCTTGCCCGCGAGCGCTTCGTGGAAACACAGTGCGCTATCGATAATCGCGGCCGGCATACGAGGGTTGCCTACGTCTCTGCTTCGATATGGATGGGAAAAGTGCCGAACGCATCGGCGGCAGCGACGGGGACGGCAAACGTGCCCAGTTCCTTGAGCGGTTTCTCGAGCTTGATAGCATCCTCTGGCAGGTCGACGTGCGCCTGTTCTTTCGCCGCTTTCCTGATTTCAGGCTCCCCGATCGCATCGTAGAGATGTCCTTTTTCGTTCGCTTTCGTCCTGATAACGATGCGCGCCTCGGCGAGCGCGGCGATGTTCTGTTCGATAAGCTTGGTATCGAGCTCTTTCCGATCCGCTGTCTGCTTCTGACGCATCTGCGCCTCTTTCGATGCGCTGGGCGTCGCGAAAACGGCAATCCTTTTCGGGATGAGGTAGTTGAGGGCGTAGCCGTCGCCCACCTCGACCGTCTCGTGCGCGCGTCCGACGCCCTTCGTATCCTTAGTCAAAATGACTCTCATAGGTACGGGACAGCTTACCTTATTAGCTGCCGGTAGTCAAAAACTTGATCGCGCGGGCCATCTGAGGATCCACTTTCGGCGGGGTGGTGGTGCCTGCCGACAGGTACGGTACGACGATATCCGGCGTGATCCCGTTGCCCATGATCCAGTGCCCGGCAGGCGTTATCCAGCGCGCGACGGTTATCTTGAGCGAGCCGCTGTCAAGAGGAATCAGAGTCTGTACCGACCCCTTGCCGAAAGACTGCGTCCCGATGATCGTCGCGGCATGATTATCTTGGAGCGCGCCGGCAAGGATCTCCGAGGCCGAGGCCGATCCACCGTCGATAAGCACCGCTACCTTCGTGCCTGGCGGGATGTCGTCATAGCCGAGGCTCGTATGCACCTGATTCGGCTCTTTCCCGTCAAAGTCTTCGGTGACGACGGTCGCCCCTTTGGGGAGGAAGTGGCTCGCGATATCGACTGCCGCATCGAGGTAGCCGCCCGGATTGCCGCGCAGATCGATGACGAGCTTCTTTGAGCCTGAAGCTCTGAAACGCGCGAGCGCTTCGTCGAAGAGGTTCGCGGAATTGGCGGTAAATTCGTAAAGCGCGATGTGATAGACGCCGCTTGCGGCATCGAGGCCGTCGCTTGTCTCGGGTATCTGGATCGTCTCGCGGACGATCTTGATATCGAGTGCCTTGCCGGCGCGAATGATGGTGAGATCGACCGTCGTACCGACAGGACCGCGGATCCTGCTTACCGCCTCGTCAATCGAGACGCCGTCGGTCGATTTCCCGTCGATGGCGGCGATGATGTCGCCCGCTTTGATGCCCGCCGTCTCTGCAGGCGTGCCCTTCAAGGGAGCGATGACGGTAAGGACGTTGTTTTTCACGCCGATCTCTACGCCGATACCCGCAAAACTTCCCGAGATATTATCGGCAAACGTCGCCGCTTCCTTCGGCGGGAAGAAAACCGTATACGGATCGCCATAAGAAGCCGCGAGACCCTGGATCGCGCCGAAAATCCGGTCTTTGGCCGAGGGGAGCGTCGAAGATGCGTGCGTGATGACGTAGTCGGCCTGGAGCGCGTTCCACGCTTTCCAGAAATCGGTAAGTTCGACGTTCTGGTCCGGCGTCGCGTCAAGACCGTCGCCGACAAGCGGGATATGCGCGACGACCTCGGCTGCGGAACTGTTACCGCCGATGATGAGGCCGGCGCAAAACGCGAGCACCGCAACGAGGGCGAACGAGGCACTGCGCATCGTGCGTCTCCGCTCCCGCTTGCTTGTCTGCGTCGGTTCCATTTCGTGAAGTGTAGCACATGCGGGACGCCTTGTTCGCGCGCGTGGTATCCTTAATCCCGTATGGTATTCCGACACGAGTATCAAGACGGGGTCTGGGTAGATCTCGAACAGCCGACCGAAGAGGAGATCAGGAAGATCGCTCGGGAGTTCTCTATCAGCGAGCGGATCGAGATGGAATTGCTCTCCCCCACCCCGGCGCCGCTTGTCGCGGGTGACGCGAACATGTCATTTCTCGTACTCCATTTTCCGGCACAGGGAACGGATGACGGCGAGACCAAGAGCCAGGAAATCGACTTTATCGTCGGCAGGGATTTCATCTTGACCGTACGGTACGAGGTCATCGCGCCTTTGCATCACCTGAAGAAGATCCTCGAGGCGCAGAAGCTCGTCGCGGATAGAGCGCCTATCACCACCGATGTGCTCCTTGAAATCCTTTTCGCGCACCTCTACACGTCCGTCCGCAGCCATACGAATTACCTTGCCGGCCATCTCGCCCGCGTCGAACAGGACATATTTAACGGGCACGAACGCGACACCGTGCGTCTGACCTCGAGCATCAGCCGCGAGTTCCTGCATCTGGAGGCTGCGCTTGCAAATCAGGAAGAGCCCCTCGGCCGTTTCCTGCGATCGCTCATGCAGCGCGACTTCTTCGGCGCCTCTTTTGCCGAACGCACGGCGCGCATCGGCGCCGAACGTACGCAGGTTGCGCATCTCGTCCGTACGCACCGCGCGGTCGCGACCGAGCTGCGCGAGACCAACGATACCCTGCTCGCGGCGCGCCAGAACGAGATCATGAAGACGCTGACGGTCATAACCTTCAGCATGCTCCCGCTCGAGCTCATCGCGCTTGTCTTCGGCATGCACGTGCTCGGGACGCCGCTCGAGCAGGATCCGAACGCGTTCTGGGTCATCATGGCGCTCATGCTCGCCATCGCCGGCGTCATGGTGCTCTTTTTCGCACGCAAGCGCTGGATCTTCTGAGCGTATGCGGTGGCTGACACGCATCCTTAAGAGAAAAACGGACGGCGAGCCGTCGACGCCGCACGTATTCCTCACCAACAGCCTTTCGGGTACAAAAGAGCTTTTCCTCCCTCTGAGGCCCGGGATCGTGCTGCTCTATACCTGCGGGCCGACAGTCTATAGCCGGCAACACATAGGCAATCTGCGCTCGGCGGTCTTCTCGGATACGCTCGCGCGCGTTTTCATCTCCGCCGGATATCGCGTGCGCCGCGTCATCAATATCACCGACGTCGGCCATCTGGTCGGCGACGGCGATACCGGAGAGGACAAGATCGAAGCGAGCGCGAAACGCGAAGGCCGCACGGCTTCCGCCATCGCCGAGCACTACACGAGGCTCTTCCTCGACGACCTCGCCGAGCTCAACATCGATACGGAGGATATCTTCTTCCCGCGCGCAAGCGAATATATCCGCGAACAAGTCTCGCTCGCGCGCACGCTCGAAGAGAAGGGGTTCGCGTACCGCACGCGCGACGGGCTGTATTTCGACACGAGCCGCTTCCCCGGCTACGGCAAACTCGGCGGATTGAAAGACGCGGAGCTCAAGGCCGGCGCGCGGGTCGAGCTGAACCCGGAGAAGCGCCACCCTGCTGACTTCGTCCTGTGGAAAAGGACACCGCGCGGCGTGCACCGGCTTCAGGAATGGGACTCGCCGTGGGGGCGCGGCGCTCCCGGCTGGAATATCGAATGCTCGGCGATGGCGCGCGCGCTGCTCGGAACGGAGATAGACATCCATACCGGCGGGGAGGACCTTGCGCCGACGCATCATAATAATGAGATCGCGCAGTCGGAAGCCGCTTCCGGACGGCCTTTCGCACGCTACTGGATGCACAATGCGTTTCTGAATATGGGCGGTGAGAAGATTTCGAAGTCAATCGGCAATGTCGTATTCCTTTCCGATATAACCGCGAAAGGGTATTCCCCGCTCTCGCTGCGCTACTTCTTCCTGCAGGCGCACTACCGTACGCCGCTCTCCTTCTCTTTCGAAGCGCTTGCGGGCGCTTCCGGAGCGCTTGAACGGCTCTGGAACCTTTCCCGCGAACTTGCCGAGGAATCCGGACGGCGCAGCGAACGCTCGGAAGCGCAAAGGCGCTTCCTCGCGGCAGTGCGGAATGACATCGCGACGCCGCAGGCGCTCGGCATTCTCTGGGACACGCTCAAGAGCGAAGAATTCACGCCTGAAGAGAAATGGGGCCTCCTTGAGGAGGCGGAAAAGCATTTCGGCCTCGCTCTCCTTGCTCCGCCTCCTTCGGGCGCTTTGACGGGAACCAAGATTCCGGACGAGGTGAAAGACATGCTTGCGCGGCGCGAAACGGCCCGCATTTCCAAGGATTTCGAAGCGGCCGATCGTATCCGGAGCGCTATCGAGCACAGGGGATATCGTGTGGATGACGGGCCGAAAGGGCCGGTATTGACTCGGACGTCTCTTTGATACAATGGCGTGATGGCAGCAGCTGACCGCGTCCCCCCCCAATCCATCGAATCCGAGCGCGCGCTGCTCGGCGCGCTCCTCTTGAAACCGGATGCTATCCACGATGTTTCGGACCTCATCCATCCCGATTCTTTTTACGCGGAAAAGCACCGGCTGATCTTCAGCGCGATGCGCGAACTCACCGAACGCAGCGAGCCGATCGATCTCCTCTCCCTTTCCGAACGCATGCAGAACCAGGGGCTCCTTGAGCGGGCGGGCGGGCGCAGCTATCTCGCCGAACTTGCCGGCTCCGCGCCCGCACCGGGTAATTTCTCCCATTACGCCGAGCTTGTCTCGCGTAAGTTCCTCATGCGTTCTCTGATCGACACGGCATATGCCATCACCGAATCCGCGTACGACGACGCGCGCGATACGATGGAGGTTCTCGACGAGGCCGAGAAGAGCGTCTACGCCATCGGCAACGCCTCCGCCGCGCACAAGTTCACCGCCATCGGCGACAAGATCCACGAAGCATGGGATCGGATCGAAGCGCTCTCGAAAAAGGAGGACGGGATCCGCGGCGTGCCCTCCGGCTTCCCTACCCTCGATACCCTCCTCTCGGGCTTCCATCCTTCCGACCTCGTCATCATCGCCGCGCGCCCCTCGATGGGCAAGACTTCGCTCGCGCTCGATATAGCACGGAACGCCGCGGTCCGGTTCAACGTTCCGGTCGGCATCTTCTCGCTTGAGATGAGCTCCGAGCAGCTCATCGATCGCATGCTCGCCGCGGAATCATTCGTCAATTCATGGAAACTGCGCACCGGCCAGATAAAGGATGAGGAGGACTTCGGCCGCATCCGAGACGCGCTCGAATCGCTCTCAAAGGCGCCCATCTTCATCGATGACAAACCGGGCAATAACATCCTCGCGATGCGGGCGGTAGCGCGGCGGCTGAAACGGGAGCGCGGCATCGGGCTTATCATCGTCGATTACCTTCAGCTCATGTCGCCGACGTCGACCAAGGCCTCCGACTCTCTCGTCCAGCAAGTCACCGAGATATCCCGTTCGCTTAAATCGCTCGCGCGCGAGCTCTCCGTGCCGGTCATCGCGCTTTCGCAGCTCTCGCGCGCGGTCGAACAGCGCGGCGGCAAGCCCCGCCTCTCCGACTTGCGCGACTCCGGAAGCATCGAGCAGGACGCGGATGTCGTGATGTTCATCCATCGCGAGGATAAGCGCAATCCGGAGAGCGACCGGCCGAATATCGCGGAGATCCTCGTCGAGAAACACCGCAACGGTCCGACCGGCTCGGCGGAGCTCTATTTCGACGAGAAGCGCGCTACGTTCCAGCCGATCGATACGGTAGGCTACGGCGAGTTCGTGGAAGAGTTCTAGGATGACCGTGCGCGCCTCGTGATGCCGCCATGAACACTATCGACGAACTCGCGCTCGCCTTCACCCGCTTCCCCGGAATCGGTCCTCGGCAAGGCAAGCGCTTCGTCTACTACCTCCTCGCCGCACCCGCTCTTGAGCGCACGAAACTCGCCGAGCTTATCGTATCTCTGGGTAAGAACGTCCGTCAGTGCCCCCTCTGTCTCCGTTTCCATAACGGCGATACGGAAGCCGCGTGCAAGTACTGCTCCGATGCGGCACGTGACGACACGCAGCTGATGCTTGTCGAAAAGGACCAGGATCTCCTGGCCATCGAGCGCGCCGGGACCTATCATGGACGCTATTTCGTGCTCGGCGGCGTGCTTACCCTTTCCGGCAAGGGCGTTTTCCGCGAAAGAGAACTGGTGGATGCGGTATTGAAACGGCTCGAGAACGGCATGGAAGAGATCGTGCTCGCCCTTTCCGCGACGAGCGAAGGCGAGCATACCGCCGACCGCGTCCGGCAGCTTCTGGCGCCCTACCACGACCGGCTGCGGATATCCACGCTCGGCCGCGGCCTCGCCACCGGCAGCGAGCTTGAATACTCCGACGCGGAGACCCTCCGCGCCGCGCTTGCCGGACGTAGGGAGATCTAGCGTTCTTGCACGAACGTGAGCGCCTTCCCCCTCATTTCCGCCCGGCCGGTGCGGCCGATGCGGTGGACATAGTCTTCGTAGGTCGACGGAAGGTCGTAATTGATGACGTGCGAGACGGCGGGGATATCGAGACCGCGCGCGGCGACGTCAGTCGCGACAAGCGCGCTTACCCTTCCGGTCTTGAAGGCGTCGAGCGCGCGGATACGCGCGCCGTACGTCTTGTTGCCATGGATGCTCTCGGCGTGAATATGGCGGCGGGAGAGCGCTTTCGCGAGCTTCTCCACGCCGTATTTGGTGCGCCCGAACACGAGCACCCTGCTGAACTCGCGGTTCTTCAGAAGTTCGACGAGCACTTCGAATTTGTCTTCTCCGCGCGGGATGCGGACGACGTCTTGTTCGACGTTCTTAGAGGTGTCGCGCGTCTTGACCGAGATGATGACCGGATTCTCGAGGAAGTCCCCGATAAGCTTCTCGATCTCTTTCCCCATCGTCGCCGAGAAGAAAAGCGTATGGCGTTCTGCGCGCATCTGAGCGAGAATCATGCGCATGTCGTCGATGAAACCCATGTCGAGCATACGGTCCGCCTCGTCGAGGACGACCGTGCCGAAGCCGGCAAGGTCGAGCGCCTTGCGCTCCATGAGATCCTTCAGACGTCCGGGAGTGCCGATGACGAACGTCGGGTCATGCCGCAACGCTGAAATCTGCGGGCCGATGTTCGCGCCGCCGACGGCGACCATGCCGCGGAACCCGAGGCCCTTCGCGAAGCCGGCGAGCTCCCTTTCTATCTGCACGGCAAGTTCGCGGGTGGGTGCCATGATGAGAACGCGCTCCCCCTTCTGCTTCATGACCTTATCGATGAGCGGGATGAGGAACGCCGCCGTCTTTCCGGTCCCGGTTTCGGCAAGGCCGACGACGTCCTGCCCGAGAAGCGCATGCGGGATAGCCTTGTCCTGGATAGGCGTCGGGAGCAGGTATCCCTTCGCCTCTATGTTTTTCCGCAACCGGTCGTTCACCGAGAAATCGGAGAATTTGTGCTCGGGAACGAAGACCGGTTCTTCGGTCGTAACGACCGTCTTGTTCATGAACTTCGCGATTTCGGATTCGGTCTCGCCGAAAGAGCCGAAACCGCGGCCGCGCGCGGGCATGTGTCCACGACCGCCGCGGCCGTAGCCGCCGCTCCCCCTGCCCGAAGAACGATAAGGAGCGTTTCTCTCGCCGTGTCGCGGCGGCCGCGACGAATACGCGCGCCTCGAAGATCCCGATGCGCTCGACTGCCCTCTCGCCGACTGATGATTCCATCTTCCTATTTGCATATGATGCCGTAATGAATATGACTGACCAAATAAAATAAGCGCAAATGATTGCGGAGTCTGTCCCCGTATGAGAAATGAGGGATCGATTTACGAAATCGAATCGATTTTTACCTTGAGAAGCGGTTGGCGATGCCCGCGGCGCTTGTAGTAGCGGCTCTTCGGCTTGTACTTCACTACCTCAACCTTTCTCCCCTTTCCGACGAGAACAACAGTGCCCTTGACCTCCGCGCCCTTGATGTTGGGCGCACCGATGGTCGTGTCCGAGCCGTTGTCGACGAGGAGCACCTCGTCGAAGACAACCGTGTCGCCCTTGTTCAGATCACCCGGGAGCTTCTCTATCGAGATAGTATCGCCCTCTGAGACGACATACTGCTTCCCGCCAGTCTTGATTACGGCCACTTCCATAGTCTCGCAAGCTTAACACTCTTGCCGGCAAAAGACAAGGCCGCGCTGGTTTAAGGCGCGGCCGAAAGCCGGAATTAGACGCTCAGTGTCGCTCTTTCTCTTATCGGAACCGGATGATATGTGCGTATCACCTTCGCTCCGTTCGAGAACTCCTTCGGGATCGAGACCGGCTCGGCGGCACTTTGCGTACGTTCTCGGAATACGACTATGCAGGAATACGCAAACGCGAAGAAGAAAAAGACGCTCGCGATGAAAGCGCTGACTCTTCCCGTTAAGGACTTCCTGAAGTCGCGCGCTACCGCAGCCATGCCTACGGTCAATACTCCGAAACCGACTACGGTAAGGATACTCTGGAATGCACTCATCTTAACACCCCCTTCAAGCGAGCTCCCACCATGAGACGCTCTTCTTCCGTCTTTATAGCATGGAAGATTGTCTAGTCAAGCTCTTCCTGGGTCGGCTTCTCGAGTAGCTCGGGCTCGATCCCTATCTTCGTCTCGGCGATGCGATACACGTCTTTGTCTATCTTCCCGAGCTCCTTATATCCCGCATTATAGTGATTGACCGACGTACCGAGCGAGACGCCGAGCTTGCGGTAGAACTCCTGCCACGCGCCCACGTGTTTCCCTAATTCCCCCACCCGCTGCTGGATCTCGACCGCCTTCCGTTCGATCTGGAGCGCTTTCAGGCCCTGCATGACCGTCTGGAGATACGCGAGGAAGGACGTCGGTGAGACGATGATGACCTTGTGCTTCCCTGCCGCCCGCTGGATGAGATTTTCGTCCTCCCCTGCGCCGACCTGGTTGGTCAGAAGGTCGTAGTAGATACCTTCGGAGGGGATGAACATGAAGGCGAAATCCATCGTCCCTTCTTCCGGCCGGATATACTTCGCGGTCTCCTGGATGCGGAGTTTGAGGTCATTCACGAAGGCTTTTTCAAATGCGGGACGTTCGGCGTCGCTCGCGTGCACGAGGCGGTTGTAGTTATCGAGCGAGAACTTCGAGTCGACCGGCACGATCTTCCCGTCGACAAAGACGGCGGCATCGACGATCTCGCCGTTCTCGAAGGCGTACTGCATCTGATACATCCCGGGCGGAAGTACGTTTTTCAGAACGGTTTCAAGGTAATATTCGCCGAGCACGCCGCGCTGCTTCGGGTTCTTCAGGATGTCCTGGAGACTCTGTAGCTGCTCGGCGAAGCCCTGCGTCTGACGGCCGATCTCTTTCATCGAGGTGACTTCCTGGGTTATCTCCTTGATAAGCCGCGCGGACTCGGAGAATTGGCGGTGCGCGCTTTCCTGCATCGTCCTCGACGACTCCGCGACGCGCGCATCGAGGGTACGCGCGAGCTCCTGCATCTGAGCCTGGAGGAGCACCATGCCGCTGCCTTCCTGCGGAGACTCGCGGCGGCGCAAGACGAAATAGAGGCCGACGCCCTGCACGAGGAGCAGGAAAAGGACGACAAACAGGACCGTGAATGCGCTCATGCGTGTAGTATACTCTGCCGTATGGCTATCCACGAAGACTTGAAGAAATCGATTCCTGACGCGATGCGCGCCCACGACGCCGTAAAGCTCCAGACGCTCCGTTCACTCGTAACCGCGATGACCAACGAGGTTGTCGCTAAAAAGCGCAAACCCGACGAGCTCCTGACCGACGAAGAAGCTCTTGCCGTACTGAAACGCGCTGCGAACCAGCGCAAGGACTCCATCGAGCAGTTCGAGAAAGCGTCCCGCGACGACCTCGCCGAGCCCGAGAAAGCCGAACTTCTCATCATCGAGTCGTACCTCCCTGCCCTGATGAGCCGTGAAGAGATCGAGGTCGTCGCGAAAGCCAGGATGGCCGATCTCGGTGTCTCGAATAAAACCGAGGCGGGGAAATTCACCGGCATCCTTATGAAAGAGCTTCGCGGCCGTGCGGACGGCTCCGACGTCAAGGCAGTTGTAGACATCTTGCTTGCTTGACAGATGCAATAAAGATTGTTATCGTTTACATAGGTTTGCTTTTTGGTTTTCCCGAACCCGAAGGAGATCGTCATGCTCACCCCGCAGGAAAAGGAATTGCTTGCTATCGTTACCGAAGTCGCCGGCGACATGGAGGACAGGATCCCTGTCGGCGTCGCAAAGGCGTTACGCGGAGTAAACGACAAAGCCCGCCGGACGTATCTCTGGAACGTCCTGTCCCGAGAGGCGAAAGGAAAAATACGCCGCGCCCGAAAGAAGTTCCCTATTCCCGTTTAGTCTAACCAAGACCGGAACAGTATCTGTTCCGGTCTGACTTTTGTGGATAATTGATTTTACGAGAAAAATGGTGTTTAATGGCTTTAGATGCTGGTCTCTCAGGAGAGGCATTAACGAGTAGTGCGAGCGAGGAGTGGTTTTGCGCGGGTAGCTTATGGCTCCCGCGCCTTTTTTTATTCCTTAAACGGAAGATGGCGGCTTCCACAACCCGGGGTACAGAAACTTGCCGGAATGTTTGCTATACTGTGTCCATGCGCATAACAAGATTCAGCTCGTTCAAGGATACCGAAGTGTTCTTTACCGCAGCGTTCTCCGGCCACGACATTACGTTCGTTCCGGATCCCCTTTCTCCGGAAACGGCGGCCCTGGCGCGCGACGCGGATATCGTTTCCGTATTCGTGGACTGCGACGTATCGAAAGAGACGATCGCGGCGCTCCCGAACGTCAAGCTTATCGTTACGGAATCCACCGGCGTCGACCATATCGACCTCGCCTATGCAAAGGAGCGCGGCATCACGGTCGCAAATGTCCCCGGCTACGGGATGAACGCCGTTGCCGAATTCACGTTCGGACTCTTGCTGAATCTTTCCCGGAACATCGCTTTCGCATCCGATCAGGTCCGCGAGCAGGGGATCTTCGACGTACGGGCGTTCCAGGGATTCGACCTCTTTGGCAAGACGCTCGGTGTCGTCGGAACGGGGCGTATCGGCATGCACGTCATCGAGCTTGCCCGCGGATTCGGCATGGATGTCGTCGCATTCGATGTGCACCCGAACCCGGAGCGCGCGGCCGCGCTCGGCTTCTCGTATGCAACCCTCCCCGATCTCGCCGCTTCAGCCGATGCCATCACGCTCCATGTCCCGTATCTTCCGGAGACGCATCACCTGATCGACGCCGATATCTTCCGCGTGATGAAAAAGGGCGTCATTCTCATCAACACTGCCCGCGGAGAAGTCGTCGACACCATCGCGCTGGTCGAGGCTCTCAAGAGCGGCCGCGTCGCCGGCGCCGGCCTCGATGTCCTCGAGGGAGAGCATGAACTCCATATCGGAAAGGATGTCTTGGCAAACGTGCCGGAGGGCCATGATTTGCGGCCGCTCCTTGGCGACCGCATGCTGATGGACATGCCGAACGTAATCGTAACGCCTCATATCGCATTCCATTCGAAAGAGGCGGATCAGGATCGCGTCTCCAAGGCCGTGCAGATAATCAAAGATTACCTTGCTGCCGCTTCCCGCGACGCTTCGACGCCCGTCGGGTAGCGCATGCAGCCGCATCTGATCAGGAATTTCGCCGCTCTCTCGACAAGCGTCGCGCGAGAGGACGCGCTTCGCATCCTCGAAGCAGGATATGATTCGATCGATCCTGCGCGCGTGCTGCAAACGAATATCTCCATAGCGGGTACGTCCATCGTGATACGGGGGCATTCTTTCGATACCGCATCGTTCGAGAACGTTTTTCTCATAGGTTTCGGAAAAGGATCCTGCGCTACCATCTCTGAGTTGTACAGGCTGCTTCAGGCACGGGTCAAGAAAAGCGTCGTTATCGACAAGACGGTGCTTACGGCCTGTCCGGCAGAGGTCCAGGCGTTCGCCGGAACGCACCCGCTGCCCTCGAAGGAGAACGTAGAAGCGACGAAGGTCATTGTCGGCGTCGCGGAAGAAGCCGGAGAAAATGACGTGGTGCTTGTCGTCGTCGAAGGGGGCGGGTCGGCGCTCCTGTGTTCGTCGGATGAGGAGTGCGAACAGGACGTGCGGCTTTTCGAGGAATGCGAACGGGTCGGAGCGACGATCGGAGAGATGAATACCGTCCGCAAGCATCTTTCAAGCCTCAAGGGAGGAGGACTGGCCCGCGCGCTGTATCCCGCGACGGTAATCGGCCTCGTGCTCTCGGATATCGTCGGAGGGCATCCGGAAGAAGTGGCATCCGGCCCGACGTACTATGACGCTTCGACGATAGATGACGCCCGGGCGATCTTGGAGCGCTACGGTCTGGAGGAAGCGTTTACGCTCCAAGAAACGCCCAAAGAACGGGAATATTTCGAGAAAGTCACCAATATCGTGCTCGTTTCAAACGAAGACTCGCTGGAAAATATGGCGGAAGCGGCGCGCGCCCTGGGATACGAAAGCGTCGTACTGCCGGAACCGCTGTACGAATTCCCGGAGAAAGCGCTCCGGAGCATCTTTGCGCACGCGAAGAGCGGCCGCGCGGTCTTCGCCGGAGGAGAAGTACGGTTCAAGATACCGAAGGATCACGGTGCGGGAGGACGCTGCCAGCTTCTCGCGCTCGAAAGCTTGCCGCTGCTCGGTCCGAACGACGTCTTCGTCGCCGCCGCATCCGACGGCTCTGACAACAGCGATCGGGCGGGAGCGATCGTGGACAGGGGCACCGCAGACCGCAGCAAAGAACTGCGGATAGACCTCGCGGATGCCTGCGCCCGCGCAGATGCGTTACCGGTCTTCGCGGAAACAGGAGATGAGATCCTGACGGGACCGGTATCGGCGAATGTTTCGGACTGGTACTTCCTCCTCACTCCGCCTGCAGCATGAAAATAACCCTCGTTACCGCCGAAGAGATACGGGATTCCCGCGGCAATCCGACCGTGCGCGCGACCGTCCTCTGTGAGGACGGTTCGACGGGTTCTTTCGCAGTCCCTTCGGGAGCGAGCACCGGCACGGCAGAAGCCGTCGAGCTGCGGGACAGCGCCGAGCGGAGCGCGCACGTCTCGCTTGCGATAGAGCGCATCACGACCGAGATGAACGCCGCGCTCGCGGGCATCGAGGTTACCGACCAGAGGAGGATCGACGCTTTGTTGCTCGAGCTTGACGGGACTGAAAACAAGTCTCGGCTCGGCGGAAACTCCATGATCGGCGTGAGCGTCGCCGCGTGCCGCGCCGCTGCGGCAAGCCGTAGCGTCGAGCTGTACGCATACCTGCGCACGCTCGCCGACATCGCCCCGTCGCACGAGACGGCGCCGTTCTTATATATGAATCTCATAAACGGAGGGGCGCACGCGGCGACGCGGCTTGCATTTCAGGAATACATGATCGTCCCGCAGACGGAGTCGCCCCGGGAAGCACTTGCCCTCGGCACCGAGGTATTGCGCCGGCTTGAAGAATACAGCGCTGCGCAGTATAGTCCCACCGCGCGAACCATAGGCGACGAGGGCGGCATCGCGCTCGACGTCGAGGATATAGAGACTCCTCTCAAGATCCTGGACGAGATCAGGGGTACGCTTCCGAAACAGGGTTCGTTCCGGATCGCGCTTGATGTCGCCGCAAGCTCCTTCTTTAAGGGCGGTTCTTATCGCATCGGCGAACACGCTCTTTCCTCCGAAGAGCTCGGTAGACGCCTTGCGGCGTATGCCGCCGCTTATGACCTGCTCTCGATAGAAGACCCGTTCGAGGAAAACGACTTCGCTTCGTTTGCGAAGCTGCAGGCGGCGCTTCCCGCGACGAAAATCGTCGGCGACGATCTGACGACGACCAATGCGCGGCGGGTACAAAAAGCGATTGACGAGCAGAGCATCGAGGCCGTCATCATAAAACCGAATCAGATAGGGACGGTGAGCGAGACGTTAGAGACGATGGCACTCGCGCGAAAGCACGCGATCGACTGCATCGTGAGCCATCGCAGCGGCGAGACCATGGATGCCTTCATCGCCGATCTGGCATTCGCGTTCAGGACGTTCGGCATCAAGGTCGGCGCGCCGCGCGCCAAAGAAAGGATGGCGAAGATAACGCGGCTGATCGAGCTCACGGACCTTCATACCGTATAGGATCAGGCCGGGAACCCGAGAAGGCGGCGTACGGCCGAGAACCGTTTCAGCGTCTCGACGGCGAAGAAATTCAGGATCGCGATTGCTGCGATGAACGCTATCGAGAAGAGTGGAATCGGCTCGATAAGGAATCCGGAGGCGGCTATCGTAAACGTAAGCCCGAAGGAAAAGAGGATCGCCAGAAGAAGCGTCCTGCTCGGGCGCACGCTGAGCCCATTCGGCCATGCCCGGATCGCAAGCAGGGTCGTGATGCCATAGTAGACAAGCGAGACATACGTCACGGTACGCAGGACATCGAGCGGATAACGGCCGAAGAAAGACGCGGCGCCGTAAGCCACGGTCAGACAGAGGAGCGGCGCGGATGCGAGCACGCCCGATCCGAGGATGAGTTTCCCTATGTTCCAGCGTACCGGACGGGTTATCGTCCCCGTCCGGTCTGTCGCTATGGAAATGGAAATGAAGTCGTTCGCAAAGAGCAACAGGACTGCGAAGAGCGGCGAGAGTATGTATGAACGCGTCACGAAGAAGATACCGGTGGTGAAGACCGCGACTTCTATCGACTTGATGATCTTGTTGAGCGTCCAGGTGCGCAGACGGAAATAGACTTCCCGGCTGACGGTGATCATCTGCACCACCCCTTCCAGCCCCGGGCTGGTGAGGATGAAGCTCGCCGACTGTTTCGCGACATCGACCGCGCTTTCGACGGCGATGCCGGTTTCCGCTTGCCGGAGAGCGGGCGCATCGTTTACGCCGTCGCCCGTCATGCCGACGACATGCCCCGCCTCTTGGAGCGTCTTGATGATCGAGATCTTGTCTTCTGGATACGCCTCCGCAAACACGCTGCCGCGCAGCGCGATGCTCGGATCGGCACGCAAATCTTCCGGCGTGAACACCGCTCCCGTAAGGCCGAGTTCTTCGGCGACCGCTCCGGCCGTCCGCCGGCCGTCGCCGGTAATCATGATGGTCTTGATCCCCGCGGCGGAAAGCTCCCGGATAAGCTGCGGCGCGTCCGGCCGGATCGGATCCGACAGGGCGATCAAGCCTTCGCACCGCCTCTCCCCCTCGGCGCCGGAAACGAGCGCGAGGACTCGGAACCCTTTCGCGGAAAAACGGTCTACGTCCTTGAGCGCCTCTGCGGTATGGGCGACATCCGCTGAGAGCAGTATTTCAGGCAACCCCATTTCGACCCTCCCCTGCTTTCCCCCATCTTCGATAAACTCCGCCTGCGTTCTTTTCGCGGCAGAATCGAAGGGCTCAAAACGGGTCCTGACGGGGAGCGATACCTTATCTCTGGCTATCCGTTCGAAAATCGCATCATCGATCGAGCTGCTGTCGGCTTCGTTGCTGCACACGCCGGCGAGCGCGAGGACTCTCGCGTCGTCCGCTGCGCCATAGTGAGTTATTTCGCTTAGGCTGAGACGGTCCATCGTCAGCGTTCCGGTCTTATCGCTGCAGAGGACGTCCAGCATCGCGCCGTCTTGCACCGCGGCAAGGCGGCGGACGAGGACTTTCGCCTTATCCCTTTCGCTCAACTGAAGCGCTCCATAACTCTGTGCGATGGCAAACATTGCCGGGAAAGCCACCGGGACCGACATCAGGAGAAGCACGATGACGAAATTCAGTATCTGTTCGCTCGAGACGTGCGCCAGCGTACCGAACGCCACTATGACGGCAACGAGTCCGATGTTGACGAAAAAGAAATACTTGATGACGGAGAAGATGATCCGCTCCATGTGCGTCGGCGCGTGCGCCGTTTCGAGCAGTTCGGTCGTCTTGCCAAAACGCGTGTGCGCGCCTATCCGCGCTATGACGGCGGTCGCCTCGCCGCGCCGAATGACCCCGCCGGAAAAAATCTCGTCGCCGACGGCAACATCCTTCGGAAGCGACTCGCCGGTAAGCATCGAGAAATCGACGCTGAGCGACCCTTCTCTAACGACCGCATCGGCCGGAACGATGTTCCCCGTCTGTAGATGCACGACGTCCTTCGGCAGGAGTTCTCGCACGGGAAGCGTCACCCAAACGCCGTCTCGTTTTGTCCTGGCAAATATCTGGATCTTCTTCCGGAGAGCCTCAAGCGCCGCGTCGGCCGACTGACGCTGGTAGATATTGATGCCGGCGTTTATGAAAAAAAGAAGTATGATGGCAATCGCCTCCGCCTGCTTCCCGACGAAAAAGGTGATCAGTATCGTTATTTCGAGCGCCCACGGCAACGGTCCCCAGAAGTTCTTCAGGTATAAGAGGATCAGGTTTTCGCGATGCTCGGGGACCTCGTTGTAGCCGAAGCGTTCGCGAAGCTCTCCGATCGAGCTTGTCTGCAGGCCGGCAGTCGAATCCGAGGTGTCGTGAGAAGCGGTCTGTGACAGGTCGTGCGACGCCATAGGCCGAGTATACCGTATTAGAAAGATATCTTGTCTCTGATTTTACCCGCATTTGCAAGACCGAAATTTCGATTTGTGACCTCACGGGGAATCGAACCCCGATTTGATCCGTGAGAGGGATCTGTCCTAGCCGTTAGACGATGAGGCCGTCCGTAGGTACACAGTTGCCAGAGTGGTGTGCCCGTCTATGCTTTATAACAAATCGGCCGGTGAAACGCTATGCGCGCTGCCGCCACTTTTTCTCTTGGCGCACGAGCCGTGCCGTGTCGGCCGAGTCGGCAAGCAGCGCTTCGACGATGCGTTCCGTGCGAACGGATTGGGATCCTTTTACGAGAATCACGTCTCCTTCCCGCACGAACGCGGCAAGCGACTGCGCGGCCGCCTGTGCACTGTCGAACAGCAGGACCTCGGCGCTCCCGGGCGCCGAAGCGAAGGCGCGGGCGCGGATGCTTACCGCTGCAACCACGTCGGCCGAGTCGCGCGCGAGCGTACCGATGCGTTCGTGTTCCATCACCGAATACCGTCCGAGTTCGAGCATGTCGCCGAGAACGGCGATGCGCCGGACGGGGCGCGGAAACGCTTTCAAGGTCGCCAGAGCCTCTTCGACCGCCGCAGGAGATGCGTTGTACGAGTCGTCGATGACGATGGAACCGTTCTTCCCCGCAAGGAGGCGCCCGCGGCCCGGCGGCGGTTCGTAGCTCTCAAGCGCGCGGAGCGCCTCGGGGAACGCCAGGTCAAAAGCCGTTGCGATTGCGAGCGCCGCCGCAGCAGGAAGGAGCTGCGTCCTCCCGACCGAACCTCGCACGATAAGGCTGCCGCGCTCGCCCGCACTGTCGACAGCCGCGGTCATTCCGACGATTTTCCCTTCGGCCTCATAGAAGCCCGCGCTACCGATATGCACCGAAGCGTCCTCCGCAGTGCCGTAAGAGATGATACGCGCGGGCGTGCGTATCGCCATATTGAGCGCATGCGCGTCATCGGCCGGAATGATGAGCGGCGCTCCCGCGCGGAGCGCATACGCGGGAGAAAATTCCTCCTCGCGCACCGCGTCAGGCGATGGGTACGCCTCGACATGCACCGGTATCTCGGGGAGCCGGGTCACCACGACCGCGTCCGGCGTCGCGATCTTCAGTATCCGCGCGAGGTCGCCCGGGCGGTCGGCTCCCGTCTCGAGCACGAGCATATTCGGGTAATGGTTCGGCAAGACCAGAAGCGCGAACGCGCTCTTGATGATGGAGAACCACGCGAAGGGATTCCCCCACGGGTTCCCCACGCCGAGAATGGTGAAGGGGACGCCGAACTCGCTGTTGAAGCTCTTCTCACTCTTGCGGACGAAAAAACGAGCGGCGAGCACCGCCGCGACGGCGTCTTTCGTCGATGTCTTCCCTACCGAGCCTGTCACCATCACGATACGCGGGCGATACCGGCGCACCACTGCGCGCGCGAAAAGTCCGAGCACGAAAGCGACGATGTATTTCAGGAAGTTTTTCATACGGATGTGGTCGTGGTCGCAAGGCCGCGATCAGGCGGCACAGCGTAATAGTTAATGAGGAAGTGCACAAGGTCCAAGAGCGAAGGCGTCAGGCTTTCAGACGCGTATTCCACGTTC
>JAJXUQ010000036.1 GCA_021782685.1 bacterium | reverse complement strand
AACGCCGGACGTGGGAAAAGCACGTTGTACGACGTGGCAATCTACTTCTTGATACCGTTCAGCACTTCCTGGACACGTGAGACGATATCTTCGAGGTTGAAGTTGACTTTGACCATGAATCCTTGCGCACCGAGATTCATTGCGCGATCGATATCCTTCTGTTCGCCAAGGTTAGAGAGTATGAAGACTGGGATCGCAACAAAGCGCTCATCCTTTTTGAGGCGCGCGAGAATTTCAAAACCGTCGATATCAGGAAGCATGAGATCGAGAAGGATGAGGTCGGGCTTCCAGCGTTCGAGGACGGCGAAAGCCTCCTTCGCGTCGGAGGCGTTTTCTACCGTGAATCCGGACGAGAAAAGCTTGCGAACGAAGAGCTCACGGAGAAACTTGTCATCTTCGACGACCAAGACGCCGTGCCCTTCCTGTGCCTCAGGCTGCCCTCCTGTTTCGTCGGGAGCCGGAGCCTCGCTCAAGACGACTTGCTGAGCCGATTCCTTCTTTTCAGGTTGAAGCGCATCGCTCACCGGACTCTCTCCTCCTTCGGAGAGAAGGTTCTGTACCTTCTCAAGCACTTCTGCAGGATCGAAGACGGCCTTGATGAGGAAGTCCTTCGCGCCGAGCTCTTTGGCACGCTCGATTTCGACCGGCTGCCCGGAATTCGAGATGATCATGATCGGGATGTTTTTGAGCACGGGATTCGCGTTCACCTCTTCCATGACCTCCATGCCGTTCTTCCTGGGCATGAGGATATCGAGAAGCATGAGATCGGGCCGTAGGCCGTTTTGCAGTTTCTGAAGCGCGGCTTCCCCGTCTTCAGCTCCCTCGACCGCGTACCCGCTCTTAGAAAGTTTTTCAAGTAGAACATTACGTAGCGTCGCGTCGTCTTCAACAACAAATATTTTTTTACTCATAGTGTATGTGATACAGCGTAGTACATATGTTCCTAAACCGCTATGGATAAGGTGTTGATGAACGGTCTACAACTCATCGAGCGAGACATCGTTTTTCGGGATACGTCCCGCGTCCAAAGGAAGCGAGAAAAAGAAGGTTGATCCGACGCCTTCTTCTGATTCGACACGGAGCGATCCGCCGTGCCGCACGGCCACGTTCTTAGCGAGATAAAGCCCCAAGCCGGAACCGTCCGTCTGCGTGCGCAGCGCATTATCGGCACGGAAGAATTTGGTAAAAAGCATATTGATCTGTCCCGAGGGGATGCCGATGCCCGTATCCCGCACTTCGATCTCGAGAGATTCTCCTCGAATGAGGAGGGTGAGAGAGACTGTTCCTCCGGCCGGGGTATATTTGACCGCGTTATCGACCAGATTCTGGAGCGCAAGCGTTACCTTGCTCGCGTCAAAAACGAAGAGCGGCGGCTTCCCTTCCGGCGTCGCGACTGTGATCGTCACGCTTTTTTCGCGTGCGGATACTTCCGCAGCGTCAACGACGCTCTCGACGACTTTCATCAGGTCGTCTGACTTGAAGTCGTAACCGAAGCGCCCTTCTTCGATACGCGCCACGTTGAGGAGATCGTTCACGAGTTGGATCATCTTCTCGTTGGTCTTATAGCCGTTGCTGAGAAGTTCATGCTGCGGAGGATTGAGCGGTCCTTCGTCTCCATTAATGACCATGTGCAGCGTCCATTTCATCGCTGAAAGCGGCGTGCGGAGCTGGTGCGCCGCGATCGAAATGAATTCGCTCTTGCTTCTCGAGATGCTTTTTTCGCGCGTGATGTCACGAAGGAGCTTTATGAAGCCCTGCTGTTCTCCGGTTGCCGGATCGATGATCGGCGCGGTAATGACCTGCAATTCGCGTTCGAGCGGATAAGAGATCGCAATTTCGTTTATTTCGGCATTCGTAGGGTCTGTCGCGGCATGTTTTATCTTTCTTACCGTCGGCGCGAGGGCGGGATACGAGACGTTAACAAGCGCGCGCCATCGTTCCCGATCGACGTCTTTCGGAAGAATCTTCTTCCCTACCGTCTCTCCGCGATCGATCCCGAGGATCGCTTCGGCGGCGCGGTTCATACGGAGCAGCGTAAACTCATTGTCGTACTCAAGGAGGCCGTTGGTAAGGTTTTCGATAATCGTTTCGGTATGCGTTTTCGCAAGGACGATTTCGCGCGTCTTTTCTTCAACCTGTTTCTCAAGCCGTCTTGAATACTCCTCGGCAAGCTGCCGCCGCTCCTCTTCGGTCTTTTTTACTGCGGCTATCTTTTCCGCCTGTTCCTTCTCGCGCTGCGCTTGCGCTTCGCGTAGGTCTTCTATCATGAGACGGAGGCCGACGAAGAGTTCGGTGAACTCGTCTTCCTGGTACGGGATTTTCGGTACTTCCGAGAAGTCTCCGGTCGCGGTCCGCTGGAGGAACGGCGTGAGCTCGGAGAGGCGCTGCGCGGTGCCTGTCTTGTAGTTCTCAAGCTTCTTCTCGTTCGTGATGTCACGGAACACCAACACGCCCGCAGCGCCGTTTTCGAGCATGAACGAGCGGGCCGAGACGAATACTGGGAACTTTCTGCCCGAGCGCGAAGTAAGGTAGGCGACTTTACCGTGCGAGACAGTAAACACTTTCCCTGTCGTAAAGAGGATGTGCACGATACCTTCCTCGGGCGTAAGCGGAGCGGAGTCAAAGGTTAGGACGAAGATGTCACTTATGTTTTTGCCGACGAGCTCGCTGCTGGTGTAATCAAGCAAAAGGCTCGCGTGCGGATTCGCGAGTATGATCGTCCCTTCCGGGGTAAACACAAGGATTCCCTCCGCAACGAAGGAGAGGACGCCGCTCAGGATAGACTGTGCCATTCGGGTAGGGTGGATCGAATTCCTGTGTCCTGCTTCTTCCTAGGGCTACGCTGCCGGATCCGGAATATCTTTTATTGCCGCACGGCACATCTGATCGATATGCGCCGGGATCGTTGGGAGATTGTGTTCGCTCGAGGCGTGAGCGGCGGCTTGCGCCATTATCTCTTCCTCTGTCTCGCCGACAAACTTCACATCACAATCGACGCCGATGTCCCTACAGGTGAGCTGCTTCATATCGTTATGATTATTTATGATTAAGTACCAGAAAACACTATGCGCGAAGCCACTCGAGCGCTTCGCGTTCTGTCGCGAAGAATCTCACGTTTTTCTTCCGCGAAGCGCCGATGACGAACAGCGCGAGCGTCCGCACGAACGTATTCCCACCGAAGATTGCTGTCTTTACGATGCCGGGATATCCGAGGAAATTAGACCATCGTTTGCGTGCAACCGAAGAGAAGTCGCTTGATCGGCGAATATCGATAAGAACCCGATCCGCTTCTTTACGATCTAAAAAGGATCTTCCAAGGGCATCAATCCGCTCTGATTCCTGGTCATCGACAGGAACCGTTAGCCGGTAGATGAGGATGCCGTTCTCACAAAACACTTCATTCTTCGGTGAATCCGTCTTTTGCTCTTCCGTGTCTACCATATGGCCATAGTATCCTATGCATACAGTATACTACGCCGTTTCCGACGGGCGTTCCGTTCACCGGTGGATAAACCTTGAAGGCGGTCGGGCCGCCGGGAATCGAACCCGGTCTACATCCACCCCATGGATGCGTACTACCGGTATACTACGGCCCGGACGGAAGGAGACGATCTGTGTCGGGCCGCCGGGAATCGAACCCGGTCTTTACGCACCCGAAGCGTACGTACTACCGGTATACTACGGCCCGACACAGAACACCTCCTTCCCTGCTCAGCAGGAGAACAACTCCCCTGCTTCGCTAGTGCGCTCTATAGGATTCGAACCTATGACCTTTCGCGTGTGAAGCGAACGCTCTAACCAACTGAGCTAAGAGCGCGAACAATGCCAGGATAGCAAAAGATGGGTGGACCGTACAGGATTCGAACCTGCGACCCCCACATTGCAAATGTGGTGCTCTACCAACTGAGCTAACGGCCCGGACGAAGAAAGGATACCACAACGGAGACTTTACCGCGCGAAGGCAAGATTGACCAGGTGAGAAAGAAAGTCGGGAAGCGAAACGCCGACAGCGGCAAGCGACTTCGGAAAGAGCGATTCCTTGGTAAGTCCGGGCAGCGTATTGGTTTCCAGATAATAGACGCTTTTGGGCGTGACGATAAAGTCGGAACGCGAATAGTGGCGCAAGCCGAGCGCGCGATGCATCACTTTCGCGGCCCTTTGGAGCTCTTCGGTCATGACGCGGGAGAAACCCCCGGGACATACTTCGCGCGCCGTACCGGAGTATTTCGCGGCGTATGAGAAGAAATCTCCGGCGGGCGGGACGATCTCGACCGCCGGCAGCGCATAGAGCGCTTCGCCGCGAAGTCCTTCGACAACCCCTGCCGTTGCCTCTCGTCCGCGTATATATTCCTCGACGAGGATGCCCGATGCGCCTTCGATGATAAGCCGCTCGACTGCAGAAAGCACCGGTGCGTATCCGGCGACGACGGAGACGCCGACCGACGACCCCCAATCGACCGGCTTCACTACTACCGGCTGAGAGAAGATACGGATGATCTCGCGCACCACCGCTTCGGTATCCGCAGCGCGTTCGATATAGCGGAAGCTCGGGGTGCGCAGCCCTGCTTCTTGCGCGCGCGCTTTCGCCAGGAGCTTATGCGTCGCGAGATACGAACCGAGAGAATCCGCGCCGGCATAGGGAATGCCGAAACGTTCAAGGACTCGCTGCACCTCCCCGTCTTCGCCATAGGCACCATGCAGGCCGATGAGAGCCGCATCGATCTGCCGTACCGCGCGATCAGGCGCGACCGGGCGGCCGCGATCATGCCATTGTCCGTCCTTGTCGATGTATATGTCGCGCGCGATGAAGCGATCTTCAGGCAGGTTCGCAAGGATCGCAGCCCCTGTCTCAAGCGACACCTCATGCTCGCGTGACGGCCCGCCCCGCAGCACGCCGACGATAGTTTGCATGAAGAAAGTATAGCAAAAGAAACGTCGCCCTTTCGAGGCGACGTAGAGAACAGCAGACAGATTATCACGGGCCATTGAATAAGATGCGCATCTCCCTGCGGGCAGCTTCGACGCTATCCGAACCGTGGACCGTATTGAACGGTCCGCCTGCGCTTCGGAAAACGTGTCGGATCGTGCCCGGTGCGGCTTTACTCGGGTCGGTTGCTCCGTTCAATTCGCGAACCCGTGCTACCGCGTCTTCCCCCTGCAACACCATCGCGATAGACGGGCCGCTGGTCATCGCCAACACGAGCGCCGGGAAATAAAACTTTCCGGCGTGTTCGCCATAGAAGACCTTCACCTGGTGGGATGAGAAATGGATTTTTTTGCGAGCGTATACATTCAAGCCCGCCACCAGATACAGATCGATGATTTTTCCGTGGCTCCAATCAAGACTCCATCCGGTTTGATAAGGACTACGGTAGATTCGAACGACACGGCACACCTCCTCGCAATAGGACATGGAAGATTCCGTCTGGATACTATCGGTATCCGCTACCCGAGTCAAATGCGCGGGCATCGGATACTCGCCGCGCGTGCGCGCCGGTGCCGCGCGAGCGAAAAGCGGTGCGCCTCGCTGTTGGCGAGCACCGCGTCGGCATCGCTCACGAGCGCGCGGCGTGCGCCGATGACTTCGCGCGGACGGTGCCGTTCGTCCTTCACCACCGCTACGACCGGAATGCTCATTTCCGCCGCGGCAAGCATTTCTTCCGCAGCTTTTTTATGCGTTTTCCCGCCATCCACGATGATGGCCTTCGGAAATGGCCATTCCGGATGCTGGAAACGCCGCGTGAGTATCTCTTTCAGGGACGCGATGTCGTCATTTTTCCGGATGCCGCGGATGCGGAAGGTCCGGTACTCTTTCTTGACCGGTACGCCACCCTCGATCACCGTCATGACGCCGATCGCGTTGGTGCCCGAGAGGTGAGCGGTGTCATAAGCCTCGATGCGCGCACCGGATGCG
>JAJXUQ010000035.1 GCA_021782685.1 bacterium | reverse complement strand
CTGAAAGTTCCCGTGCGCGCAGCAAAGAGGCCGCTTCCGCTATCGTCAGCTCATTCGGTTTAGTCATGGGAAATTATCTGCTTCACCGCAAGCGCATCGCCCTCGCGCGCGGGGAACTGTTCGGCCAGCCGCTCGGTATACGCGCGCGGCGCGTGCGGCTCACCGTCCGCACGCATCACGTTGCGCAAGGGCGGCTTCTCTTCCGCGGGGTTCCGGGAGAGGTCCAGCACCTCGAGCTGGCCGACGTACGCGAGAATCGCGTCAAATTCGCTCGTGAATTTCTCGATTTCGTCTTCCGCTATCGAAATACGCGCGAGCGCCGCGAGCTTCTCTACCTCCTCTATCGTCGCCATTGCCTGCACTCTATCACGCCCGAAGCCGCTTGAGGAACTCGGCTTCTCCGATGACCGGAATGCCGAGCTGTTCTGCCTTCCGAAGCTTCGTGCCGGGCGAGGTGCCCGCGACGACAAACGCTGTCTTCGCCGAGACCGTCGCGGCGGCCTTCCCGCCCGCCGCGCGCACGCGCGCCTCGGCTTCTTCGCGCGAGAGCGTCGGCAGCGTTCCGGTCACCACGACCGTCCGGCCCGAGAGCGGGCCCGCCTTCGACGGAACGATCCGCCCGACCTTGAGGTGTTTCTCGAGCCGCCCGATGAGGGCGCGATTCTCGGCGTCGGCGAACCACGACGCGACCGACGCGCCGATGATAGGCCCGATACCTTTGACTTTCGCGAGCGTCTCCCTGCTCGCAGCACGGAGCTTCGCGAGCGTGCCAAAGCGCGTCGCGAGCAGGTAAGCGTTCTCTTCGCCCACGTGCGGTATCCCGAGTCCGACGAGAAGGCGATCAAACGGCACCTTCCGCGCCGCGCGGATGCTCTTGATGAGATTGTTCGCTCTCGTCTCCTCGAACCCTTCGAGCGCGAGCAGCTCATCTCTGGTGAGCTCGAAGAGGTCATCGAAGTCGGCGATGAGTTCGTGCTCCATGAGCGTCTTCACCGTTTCGCGCCCCATGCCGTCGATATCGAGCGCGTGCTTGCCCGCAAAGTGGATGATCTTCCGCGCTTGCTGCTCGAACGAGCCGGCGGTCACGCAGCGGTGCGCCGCCTCGCCCGGGATGCGCTCGATCGCACCGTCGCCTCCGCACAAAGGCGAGTGCGTCGGGAATGCCCATGCCTTCGCGCCCTCCGGACGCAGTTCCTTGATGACCGATACGATCTCGGGAATGATGTCGCCGGCCTTCTGCAGGATGACCGTGTCGCCGATGCGGATATCTTTCTCTTTTATGAAATCTTCGTTGTGGAGCGTCGCGCGCGCGACGACGGTGCCGGCGACCGCGACGCTCTGCAGGTGCGCGACCGGCGTCAGCTTCCCCGTGCGCCCCACCTGAAGCGAGATGTCCTCGAGTATCGTCTGCACCTGTTCGGGCGGAAACTTATACGCGATGCCCCAGCGCGGCGCCTTGCCGGTATAGCCGAGCGCTTCCTGCGCCGCGCGCGACTCGACCTTCAGCACGATCCCGTCGATCTGGTAGTCGACGCTTTCGCGCGCGCGCCCCTGCCATGCCCGCCAATAGGCGAAGACTTCGTCGAGCGAGTCGGCATGACGATGCTCAGAGTTGACCGGGAAGCCGAGCGTCGAGAGGTATTCGAGCTCCTCGCTCTGCGAGGGCGGGAATGTCTCGGAAGTCCGCGCGAGATCGTAGACGAAGACGCCGAGCGGGCGCGCCGCGGCAATCTTCGGATCAAGCTGGCGAATGGAGCCCGCCGCGGCATTCCTCGGGTTGGCGAACGCGGGTGCGCCTTCCGCCACGCGCTCCGCGTTCAGTCTCGCGAAGCCCGACCGCGCGAGGTACACCTCGCCTTCGGCGATAAGATCGACCGGACGCGCAAGCCGTTCCGGCACCGAAGCGATCGTGCGGATGTTGTGCGTGACGTCCTCGCCGACGATGCCGTCGCCGCGCGTAGCGGCCGTGACGAGTACGCCCTTCTCGTACGTGAGGACGACCTTCAGCCCGTCAATCTTGAGCTCGAGATCATAGGTCGGCGCCGCGCCCGAGGATTTCCGGACGCGCGTATCGAAATCGCGTATGTCTTCTTCGGTAAAGGCATCGTTGAACGACCACTGCGGCACCGCGTGGCGCACTTTCTTCAAGAACGGCACGGGTGCGCCAGCGACCACTTGCGTCGGCGAGTCGCTCGTGATGAGTTCCGGATAACGCTCCTCGAGAGAAGCGAGTTCGTACTTGAGCGAATCAAGCGCCTCCGGCGAGAGCGGCGACAGGTCTTGCTCGTGCTGAAGCGCGCGGTACTTCGTTATGGTGGCGCGAAGCTTTGCGCTGCGCTCCCTTGCCTTTTTCGGGACAGCCATATGCCGTCACTATACCAGCCTGGAGATTTTAATAGTGGGCGCTTAGGCCGCGCACCACGAGCCGCGGAGAGCTCAATAAAGTTGCCGCGGTAGTGCCTCCGGCGGCGACGACGGTACTGCAAGGGACGTCATATCCCTGCGAGAAGATGTACGTGGTACCCAGAGGGTCCGACGGCTTATAGACCGTGACGTCTGCGCAGCTCGTCCCCAAACCGGAATCGACAGAAATGCGATTCTTGGTAACCCATTCGGTCGTCGTGTGACGAATGGTCTGCGGCGCGGAATATGGTTGTATGTCGCGACAAGCGAGCGATGGTGCGGACGCGGAGAGGTTGCTGCTGTAGGCAAACGTGTTCATTTTCTGATCGGCAAACAAGCCGCATTCGAGCGCCGCATCGGCTGCATAGAACGCATACTGCGACTCGATAGCCGAGGACGTAAGTACCTGCTGCTTATAGCCGAGGGAGCCGAGGATGATGCCGAGAACGAGCATCACCGACATGAAAATGACTGCGATAAGGAGCGCGAACCCGCGTCGTCGTCCGTGTGCCTTCTGCTGTCGGTTTATTGCCATGGCGTAAGATTATCGATAATGGTGACGGAGTAATTGGTACCGTGGAAGTTCCACGACACGGAGGAGCTTACTTCCGCATTGTCCTGTGTCTGCGACGAGTAGGTGATTTCTACCGTCCGGGTAAATGGCGTCTGCGTGTTGCCGGTGCTCTGCTCCGTATACATCCCGCTCGCATTAAGATAGAGCGGCGTGCAGGCGCCGTTACAAACCTGAAGTGCTTTGCCGTTCCCCGCTCCCATAGTGAGCGTCGGGTCGAGCGTACAGGTCGCCGAGACACAGGGGGTGATCGAGCCAGAAGAATTGGAGGTGAGGAAACCGTTCGAACCGTTCCACCACGCGCTGCTGTTAGATTGATTCGCCTGGTACGCGGAAAGGTATGCGTTATCACGCATCGCGCGGACGTATTCGATACCTTCCTGCGCGAGGTAGGAGGCGGTGAGCTGATATTTCGCCGAATCGGCGGCGACGATAGCGCGGTCCGCGACGATCAGCGGCCCCGCGACCGAAAGCATGAGGATGGCTACCGCGACCATGGTCTCGACGAGGGTAAATCCGCGGCGCCGCACATGCCCGTCTCCGGAAGGAAGATGGGGATTCCCTTTTCGGCTCGCTCGTTTGATAGTGGATCCTTCCATAAGTTATCCGCCGGTTCCTATATTAACGCCGCGCATCGTCGCGCCGGTCTCGACCGTAAAGGAGTCCGTTTTCCCGGGGCCTGAAGAAACGGAACCCGAGATGACGATCGTAACCCGCGGCTGTTTCCCGCTCGTCGAATCCGTGTAATAGGCATAGAACATAAGCGACGAGATCTTCACCGACGGATCGGTAAGCTGGACCCATGTCTGCCCGCCGTCGGTCGATCTTTGTATCGAGGCATTGCTGAGCATATAAGAAACGGTATTGAGGCTTTGATCCGTGAAGGAAAAGATGCTTGATCCGCTCGGGCAGCTATTGGTAGCCTGGCCGTTGTTGTTATTGGGGCTGCCGCAATCATAACTCGTACCCGTGCGGATATTACGCGTCATGCTCTCGAGTGCGAAAGAGAGGTTGTCGATGCCGGTAGAGATGGCTTGCGCCTGCCGGTTTGCGCCTATCATCATGATATACGCGCCCGAGGCAAGCAGCATGACGAGCGCGAAGAGTCCCATCGCGACGATGAGTTCGACAAGCGTGTAGCCTCCTCTGGAGCGGGTCATGGGCATGATGAAGTCGCGGTCGTTATCTCCCCCGCCGCGGTAACCGAAATAAAACGCGAACCGCCGGAAGCCGAAGAAAGAGTAAGACAAGCCGCCGTCGCCGAGACGGGGGACGTTCCGAGGGTCGACACTTTTATGAAGGGGTCCGGGTTCGGGCGCGCGAAGACGATATCGAGCGAAGTGAGAGGTCCGTTGTTTGCGCACAGCCAAGTGCTGCCTGAAGAGGCGCAGAAGTTGCTTATCGTGATGCCGTTCCCGAGCGTGTAGTCCGTAACCTTCTCGTTTTGGTTCGCGTCATACGCGCAGTTGCCCGGAACAGCCCCCGGACCCGTAGGGCTTCCGAGAGGCGTATGGCAGAGCCCTGTCGAACCGACTGGCGGATAGAGGTCGGCGAAAAGAATGAAAGAATTCGGCGTCGCCTTCTGGAAGTCGAGACCGTATCCCGTATTCGCTGTGGATCCGACTGCGCGATTGCCGATACCGTAGGTCTCGGTGGCACGGAGCGTAAGCGCGACGTCATACGCGGTATTCGCGAGGACGATCGTCTTGTTGAACGTGCTCTGGCTGGTCAGCACGATCGCGGTGAGGATGACGATAATCGCCAGCACGACCAAGAGCTCGATGAGCGTGAAGCCGCGGACGGCTCCGCGCGCTCTGTTCATTTGCCCGACAGAGAAGTTGCGGCGATGATAGCGAAAGGATTCCATTGGATGAAGTACGCAAGGAGGAAGCCGGCTGCCAGGTAAGGCGCGAACGGTACCTCGACTCCCATTCTAGACCCGCGCGGCCTCCGCGCCAATATGGTTATCCCTATAGCGGCGCCGATCCAGAACGAGAAGACGAATCCGGAAAGCGCGGCGGGACCAGTAAGGAGCGCGAGACCGAAGGCAAGCGGCGCGTCGGCAAGCCCCATGGCGCGGCCGCGGGAGAGGAAATGGATGAGAGCGAGGAAGAGCGCGAGAGCGCCCGCGACGATGACCGAGGATCCGAACGCCGGGAGATCGGGGGCGAGCAGGAATCCCGTACCCGCCGCCGCAAGGACGAATGCCGCGAGAAGGGCCGGCGGCAATATCTGATGCATGAGGTCATAGAGCACGAGCGCAAGGAGCGCCCCGAGCGCAAGGAGAAGCGGCAGGAGCGCGGCGGCGAAGCCGACCCGGAGATAGGCGAGTGCGAAGAGCGCGCCCAAGAGGGCTTCCGTAAGCGGCGCGTAAGGCGAAAGGCGCGCGCCGCAGCAGCGCGCGCGGCCGCGGGAGAGGAGGTAGGAGACGATCGGCACGAGCGCGAGCGGTGAGAGAGGTCTCGCGCACGCATCGCAGCGCGAACGGCCCGCGAGGAAACTCTCGCCGGTATTGAGGCGCACGACGAGCACGCCGATGAAGCTCGCGACGATGGCGCCGAGAGCGAAGAGCGCTACAAGCGAGAAAAGGAACATTCCCGCATGATACCAGAAACCCGCGGCGGAGCCGCGGGTTTCTGGTATGCGCAATATTCCCTGGTTTTCAGATTATGGGCACGCGCTTATTGCTGTTGTAGGAAGCGCAGCAGAAACTGATTCCGCTTTCCCCGTCGAATCGACACACCAGTAAGTGTTTGCCGTCGCAACAAGGGCTGCTGCCGCAACATAACTCGTACCGGCGGCGGCGCAGTCAACATTTCCGGCGCCGTTTGCATTATCAGCACCTACGAGAGCGTTATGTACGTTCGTATCAGAGAACATACCACCCGTGCAGGATGCAGCAGAACCGGAAGAGAAGGCTTGCGTCCCGTAGCTATTTCCGCCAGCGGTACTACTGTAATAAATCTCCG
Source organism: bacterium (assembly GCA_021782685.1). Classification (GTDB taxonomy): domain Bacteria; phylum Patescibacteriota; class Minisyncoccia; order Phycocordibacterales; family Phycocordibacteraceae; genus C7867-001. The sequence continues at coordinate 76 of JAJXUQ010000035.1, read as the reverse complement.
CTTGCGTCTGAACGGTGGAAAGGTCGGATTGGATAGCCGCGTCGCTGCCCTTGCTGCGAGCGGTGTTGAGCGAAGC
>JAJXUQ010000003.1 GCA_021782685.1 bacterium | reverse complement strand
AGACATACCATGCATACTAGACAAAAGCGATATACGCAAGCTTCCGCGCATCGTTCGCACCGCGGCGCGTACGTTTTACGACGCGGGTATAGCCGCCCGCCCTTTCGTTGTAGCGCGGACCGACGACTTCAAAAAGCTTCTTCACCGCGTCGTCATCCCCGAGACGCGCTTTCGTGAGACGGCGGCTCGCGAGCGTGTCCTTCTTCGCATACGTGACGAGACGTTCGATGAATGGGCGCAACTCTTTCGCTTTCGCCTCGGTAGTTGAGATGCGTTCATGGACGACCAGGGAGCGCGCGAGCGAACGCAGGAGCGCGCGCCGCTGATTGGTCGGCCTGTTGAATGAACGCGATTTGCTTCTCTGGCTCATAGGTATGCGTATTACTCGCTCTTGAAGGCGAGACCGAGACCGGCGAGCGCCATTGAGATTTCCTCGAGCGCCTTTTCGCCGATGCCGTCGATCTCCTTGAGTGCCGATGCTGATTTCCGCGCCAGGCCGGCGACGCTCTTGATGCCGGCATCCTCGAGAGCGGAGATAACGCGCGGGGAAAGATCGAGTTCCGCAAGCTTGACCTTTGCCGGATCGGTCGTTTCTTTCGAACCCGTTCCGTTTTCGGCTTCCTGCGGCGCGCTTTCCTGGAAACCGATGATCGCCTTAAGCTGGTGGATCATAGTCTCGATCGATTGTTCCAGAGCCTCGCGCGGCGCGATAGTACCGTTCGTTTCTATGAGGATACGCAACCGGTTGAAATCGGTGCGATCGCCGACGCGCATATTTTCCACCTCGTAGTTCACGCGGCGGATCGGCGTGAAGGTCGCGTCAAGCGCAATGCTGCCGATATCCACTTTTTCTTTGGTCAGCACCTCGCGCGGCACGTAGCCGAGACCGCGTTCGATCGTCGCCTCAAGCTCGAGCGATGCCTTTCCCGAAAGGTCGGCGATATGCTGTTCCGGATTCTTTATCTCGACCTGGCTGGGTAGGTTGAAATCCTTCGCCGTAACCTCCGCCGTACCTTTGACTGAAAGCGCTATGGTCTGCGGTTCGTCGCCATGCAGGACGAAGTGCACGCGCTTGAGGTTCAAGAGTATTTCCATGACGGTCTCGCGCACGCCGTCGATCGTCGCGAATTCATGCGGGACGCCCTCGATCTTTACCTGAGTGATAGCCGCCCCGGGAAGGGAGGAAAGTATGATTCGCCGCAACGAATTGCCGAGCGTATGCCCGTAACCCGGGTACAGAGAATCGATCTCGTAGATCCCCTGCACGTCCTCTTCCGAGACGATTCGAGGCTTGCTGGGAAGTGTAATGTGGTATTCCATAACGCAATCGTAATTACCGATCAATTATAAATAAATGCATGAATAAGGCTATCTCGTGTAGTACGAGAGTACTGCGCTGAGATTCCCTGCCGGATCCGCCGAGACGATGGTCGGCAGTTCCGTAACGCCTCCCTCCATCGTCTTCGGATTCCAGGAAAGCCAGCTCGCGAGCGTATGATCCAAGAAACGTTCGCTGAAACCTTCCAGGACGCCGTGCTTTTTCGAACCCTCGCGCACCGCGATGCGATCACCGACCGAAAGCGTGTGCGAAGGAGCGCGCGTCTTCTTTCCTTGCACGAGCACGTGGCCGTGCGCAACCATCTGACGTGCCGCACGGCGCGTCGACGCAAGGCCGAGCCGCCAGACGACGTTGTCGAGCCGGAGCTCGAGGAGCTCGTGAAGACGCTCGGCGGGTTTCGCACTGTGCGCGGCGAGCGCCTTGTGCACATAAGCGCGGAACTGCCGTTCCGGCAAACCGTACGTTATGCGCACTTTCTGTTTCTCGAGCATCTGCTTGCTGTACTCGCTCGCGCGGCCGCGGCCGTGACGCTTGTTTTTCGCGCTCCGATCGGCGGAGAGCGCGAATTTCTGCGTCTGCGTCTTTTCAAAGACGGACGCGCCGAGACGTTTCGCTATTTTATATCGTGGGCCGGTTTTCATACGGGGAGGATTATATGCGACGAGGCTTCGGCGGACGGGGGCCGTTATGCGGCACCGGAGTCGCATCCTTGATGGAATGGATCTGGATGCCCTTGCTTGAAAAAGCACGCAGCACCGACTCGCGGCCGGCGCCGACGCCGCGAATGACGACGGACGCTTCTTTGAGACCGATCATCGTCCCTTTCTCGCCGAGGAACTCGCCGACCTTTGCCGCGGCATAGGGGGTCGACTTCCTCGCGCCGGAAAAGCCGAGCGCGCCTGCGGAAGAGCTAACAACCGCATTCCCCTTTTCGTCAGTGAGGACGGCTTTAGTATTGTTGAAGGTGGCTTCAATATGCAGGACGCCCTTTTCGAGGTGGCGCTTCGTCGCTTTCGAAAGCGCGCGTTCTTTACGCCCCTGATCGAGGCCCTTGCCGCTCTTCTTGATGATGCGTTTTTTTCCCATACGTGATTATGTTTTTTCGAGCGTGCGCCGGCCGGAGGTCATCGTCTTGCGGACGTTGCCGCGGCGCGTACGCGAGTTAGTCTTGGTGCGTTGGCCGCGTACCGGCAGCCCGCGTTCGTGGCGCGCGCCGCGGGTGGAACGGATATCCTTAAGCCGTTTGATGTCCTGCCCGATTTCGCGCCGCAGCTCGCCTTCGATGACAAAGGACTCGGCGAGAGAGCGGATGCGCTGTTCTTCGTCGTCCATGAGTTCGCTGCCCTTTTTCTCGGGCGCGACCTTCGCCTTTTCAAGGATTTCGCGCGCGCGCGCCATCCCGATGCCGTAGATAAGCGGCAACGCGTACGCAAGTTGCTTGTTATCGGGAATGGTGACGCCGGCGATACGCATACGTAAATGAATAATGAAGGTAAGTGATTAACCTTGGCGCGCCTTCCGGCGCGGGTTTTTCTTATTGATACGGTACAACCGCCCGCCACGGCGGACCAGCTGATCTCCTGTCTGTTGTTTTTTTATCGAAGCACGAACTCTCATCGCAAATTGTTTTGAATTACATTAAGTTAACCGGCGCACGATGCGCGCCCGCCCGCCGTAGGGATCGGTTACCATTTCTACCTGGTCGCCGACCAAGACACGGATACGGTGTAAACGCATTTTTCCTGCGAGGTAAGCGAGCACGAGTTCGTCCTCTCCTTCCGTTGGAAGGTCGGGAGACAAGCGTGCCGGCGTCGACAAGCGAACTCGAAAGAGCGAATTCGGCAACACTTCCTCGACGGTACCGGTCGCCGTCGCTTTTGTATCTTCGCCGTCGCTCATTTATGAATCGCCTTCCCCATGCAGGTACCTCGATAATCTAGCAGATCGTCGAAAACCCGTCAATGCGCGACTATCACGACCGAGATAGCGGATGGGTCCTGGGGGAAAGTCTGTTTCCAGAACGGCCGGAGGACGATGATCGCGCGCTTGACCTCCGGATAGTTCGTAAGCGCCACTTCGGAAGCCGAGCGGGTTTTCCCGCTCACTGCCGCGGCGATACGCGCCGGATCGACGGTGTAGACGAGCGAGGCGGTACCGGCAAGCGTAAAGGAGAATGATGACGCGTTTACGTCGGGCGCGCCGGTCATCGCGAGCTGGAGATCGCTGCTGGACGCGATCGTCAACGGTTCACCCTGATAGTTGAGAGCCGGGATCGAGGAAGCGATCGCCTTCGCAAGCGCTGCGTTCGGGAAGACGACCGCGGTGATGGTTCCCTGTTCCTTCACATCGACCATGCCGGCCGTCTGTGACGGCGCAGGAGCGAGTTCTTGGTATGTGGTTGTCGCGGCGCCGGGTAAAAGGAGGTAGCCGGCGGGGACCTGCGCCGCTATGCTCGCGGTGAGATCCGGAGTAAGCGCGGAAATAAGGGCGCTGCGCGTCTGCGCATCGACCGTCGCGCTTACGACCGGTATGCTCCCCGAAGCGCCGCCCGTCATAGCCTGCGACGAACGCGCATAGACCATGTTTGCCTGCGGCGTTCCGGCAAGGCCGGGGACGGTGAACGAGGTCGGACCGACGTTATAGGAACTGCCTGCCTGATCGGCATATACGTTCGCCGTTATGCTGCCGGGCTTCGACGGGCTTCCGGCAGGAATCGTTACCGCGGCATGGATGCGAAAGATAAGTCCGGCGGGGGTCGCGAAGCGCGTGTTCGTGATAAGCCGCTGGGCTTTCGTCTGCGTATTGTAGATAGTGATGGTTCCTGAAGCGAAGGAATGCACGTCTTTCGTGCCGCTGCCCGTAACGCCTTGCGAAGCTATTTTTTGTGCCGTGATGACCTGGAAAGGAAGGCTGCCGGTGTCCTGGCTTGCCGTGAACGAGTTTTGGACCGCGACGGAAACGGCGTTCGGCGTCACCTCGACCGTGGCGCTGGAGAAATAAAAGAGCGCGCCGAAGGAGACCGCGACGACCAGGAGAACGATACCGAGCGTGAGATACGGGAACCGAGGCGGTTTTTCTAAAGAAGGACGAATCGATTCTCTGCCGGCAGCGGCTGGCTGTTGAGGAGGAAATTCGGTTTCTCTGCGACGGGAAGGCGGTACGATGTCATCAAGTTTGTACATGGTGCGAAGTATAGCAGTTCGTAGGATAAAGCTAGGGCGGCACTTGTGTATTATGTTTCCTTCTTGAAACCGCTCTGATGCCAATAGAGCGCCATAAGAGTGATGGCGAGATCCGGCACGGCAGTCGTTCCCTGCCGTATCGTGCCGCCAATCTGGTTGGCGAGAATCGGAATGATTTTCGGCGGATTGTCAGAAAGCCAGAGCGAACCGAAATTCTCCGCGCCGAGCCTTTCTCGCACCGAAGAAATTTCCGAAGGGCGGGCGAGCAGGAATATGGTTCGCGGCAGAGGGTACTGTTTCGCGATTTCGGCGAATTCGTCCGTGACGGTGCGTACCCATGAACGGTTTTTGGCGTCCGTATCCGCCACTTCAGGCACGGCGACGAAAAAGCCGTTGCGCACGAGGATAACGGAGGTTAACGGCCCTGTCGCATCGAGTATGAGCACGTTCCGTTCGTGGGGAAACGCGGCGCGCATCGTCTGGTACCGCAGCGAGCTGCTGGCGATGGTCAGAATATGCCTCGTATGGTACAGGCTTCGCAGGTCCGAGACGACTCTTTCGGCTGTCTTCGCTTCGATGAGCGACGTGAGGACGATGACTGAGGCGCGATGCGCCCTTTTCCCGTAGGGGCTGGACGTTTCGTAGCCGTTCAGCAGCGTACCGATGACGCTTTCGTCGGCGAGCAGCTTCTCCGGGGCGGCAACCCTGTTCTCGAGAGCCTTCATGACGAGGCTTTTGGTAAAAATAAAAGGAGCTTCCCGCTCGATATGCTCGATACGTATCGACGTCTTTTGCCACGGTGCGTCGATCGAGACGAGGATGGCGTCCGCGCGACCGCTGCCGGTCGCGCGCGCGAAAGCGGGCGCGCCCTCCCGTACGAGGATGCCGCCCAACACCTCGAGCGCGCGCAGCATCGCGCGTTCGCGCGCCTCCCCTTCGCGCGCCTCGATAGGAACGCGGCGCGTATACAGCAGTGCCGGCGCCTCATCCTCTTCGTAGCGCGCGTATGCGCCGGCGACCGAACCGGCGCCGATATCTATCAGTACGACCGATTCCGTGCGCTTGCTGCGAAGGAAAGAGTTGAAAAGACCCATCCGTTCATTCTAACACCGCTTTGATGCGGCGGATGCCGGCAGAGGATGCCTCCTCCTTGATTATCTTGAAATGTTTTCCTCCGGCACCGAGTTCGCGCGTGTTGCGTACGTGCGGACCGCCACAAAATTCGAGAGAGAAGGCTTCGGTGAATCTCGGGTCGCCATCGGCAGCGTCTTTCGGTCCTATCGAATACACGCTCACCTGCTCGGGGTACGTCGCGCCGAACTCATGCTCCGCGCCGAGCTTCTCGGCGTCTCCTTTATTCATCACGGTGCGGATTATCGGCAATGCTTCGGCTATTTTCCCATTCACTATGTTTTCCACCTCGGCAATCTGCACCGGCGTCATCTTAGCTTCATAAGAAAAATCGATGCGCAGGCGCTCGCTCGTGATATTACTGCCCCGCTGGTGCACGCCAGGACCGAGTACCATCTGGAGCGCCTTGAGGAGGAGGTGGTGCGCCGTGTGGTAACGGACCGTCTGTTCCGCATGATCGGCAAGGCCTCCAGCGAACTTCTGTGCGGCACCGGCACGCGAGCGTGCCTGATGCTCTTCCATCTTCACCTGCACGGCCTGCCGGTCGAGCTTCACGCCGCGTTCTCCGGCGATCTCTTCGGTGAGCTCTACCGGAAATCCGTATGTCGTGAAGAGCGTGAAAGCGTCGATGTCGGCCCCCATCTTCTCAAGCTCGCGCAGGCCGTGCGTAAGCGTCTTTCTGAATTGCGCCTCCTCCTTCTCAAGCTCTTCACGAATGAGATTCGCCTCCGCTCGTACGAACGGATACGCTTCGGCATACGCGGCTCCGAATCCTTCGGCGACTTCGGCAAGCACCGCCTCCTTGATGCCGAGCCTGTCCGCTTCGCGGATAGAACGGCGGATGAGGCGGCGCAATACATACGCCTGTTCTGAATTCCCCGGCCGGATGCCGCTTGCGAGCATGAAGGACGCCGCGCGGAGATGATCAAGGATGATGCGGAACGAACGGATCGCGCTCGGATCGGCATAGGACTTGCCGGAACGGTCTTCGAGGATGCCGCGCGCGGCATCGAATACATCGATGAGGAATACGTCGGGATTGTCGCGGGTTGCCGCCGCGAGCCGCTCGAGACCGCCGCCGAAATCGACATTCCTCTTCGGGAGCTCCCCGAACGTGCCGTCGGCGTTCTTGATGAATTGCATGAAAACGGAATTGCCGATCTCGATGAAGCGGCCGCAGTCGCAGTTCGGGTGGCACTCTTTCCCGAATCTTTCGTCATGCGGAAGTCCGAAATCATAAAAAACCTCCGAGTCGGGTCCGCCGATTTCCCCGGTCGGCATTCTGGAGGGCACGCCGGCGCGGCTCCACCAGTTTTTCCGAGCGCCGTAGGAGAAGATACGGCCGTTTTGCATGCCGGCTTCATTTCCTCTCTCTTCGGTGCCAAGCTCGACAAGCTTCGCTTCGATCCCCTTCTCGCTGAAAAGTCCTTTCCATATCTCGACGGATTCCGTATCCGCATTCATCCCGCTTTCCTTGTCGCCGTCAAAGACGGTCACATACAGCCTTTGCGGATCAAGACCAAGCCCTTCAGCGCCGCTTGTCAGGTACTCGAAAAGCCACGATAATTGCTCCCGCTTGAAATAATCCCCCAAAGACCAGTTGCCCAGCATTTCGAAAAACGTCGTGTGGCGGTTGTCGCCTACTTCCTCGATGTCTTCGGCGCGGAAACTCATCTGCGAATCGGCAAGGCGCGTGCCGGCGGGATGAGGCTGTCCGAGCAGGTAGGGCACGAGCGGCTGCATGCCGCTACTCGTGAAAAGCGTGGTCGGGTCGTTCTCCGGCACGATAGGCGCCGAGGGTATGACCGTATGCCCCCGCTTCGTGAAGAAATCGAGATATCGTTTCCGTACGTCCGAGACGGTCATGGAAGAAAGATAGCATGAGACAAAAGATTCATATACTATGAAATGTATGAGGAAAAACAGCTGGGGATTCGGCGTGCGAGACATGGATGCGAGCGTACGGCCGCAAGACGATCTGTATCATCATGTTAACGGCGGCTGGCTTAAGAAGAACCCCGTTCCCCCGCATGAGTCGCGCTGGGGCTCGTTCATTATGCTCCGATACGACACCGAGAAGAAACTTCGGGCAATCGTTTCGGAACTCCAGACCAAAAGAGGTCTCAAGACCGGCAGCCCCGACCAGATGGTTCGAGACTTCTATCGTTCCGGTTTGGATATGGAAAGACGTGATGCGCTCGGCATACAGCCTCTCGCTCCGCTGCTTCTTCGTATCGAAAAGATAAAAGACGTGCGTGCGCTCATCAGGACATTCGCCTATCTCGAAAAGATAGGCGGCGGTACTCCGTGGGGCGTCATGGTCGATCAGGACATGAAGAATAGCGAGAAATACATCATCTACCTTCACCAGAGCGGTCTCGGGATGCCTGATCGCGACTACTATCTCAAGGATGATGCGGAGTCGGTGCGCGTACGTACTGCCTACGAAAAGCATCTTGAGGCGATTTTCGCACTCATGGGCAAAACGAACGCCGAGGCGAAAAAAGACCGTGCAGTCGTCATGCGCATCGAGACCGCTCTCGCGAAAGTATCCATGACGAAAGAGGACCTCCGCGATGTCGATAAGACGTATCACAAGATGCGTCGCAGCGCGCTTGCGCGCCTCGCTCCTGCCATCGACTGGGATTCGTTTTTCAAGATTATCGGAGCCGGAGGTATACGCGAGATCATCGTCATGCAGCCGAAATTCCTTGCCGCTCTGGGTAAGATGCTCGCGGAAGAGCCGCTCGAAGACTGGAAAATCTATCTCACCTGGCACGTGGTAGGCGGCGCGGCGGGCTTCCTCTCCGCACAATTCGAAAGACAGAACTTTGCCTTCTACGGCACGGTGCTTTCCGGCACGAAGAAAATGAAACCTCTGTGGCGGCGCGTCCTGAACGTCGTCAACGGCAGTCTCGATGAGCTTCTCGGGAAGCTCTATGTGCAGGCGTATTTCAGTCCGGATGCGAAAAAGAAGATCGTAGAAGTCGTTGAAGACCTCTTTAAAGCGTATGAGGCGCGCATCAGGAACCTGGATTGGATGAGTCTCGCGACGAAACGGAAGGCGCTCAAGAAACTCCATCAGATGAACCGGAAACTCGGCTATCCTGATAAATGGAAGAGCTATCGCGGCCTTTCGGTCTTGCCTGACGACTACTTCGGAAACGCGATCCGTACGGCGCTCTTCGAGCACGCGCGCATAATGCGCCGCCTCAAGAAACCGGTCGATCGCGGCGAATGGTTCATGAGCCCTCAGACCGTGAACGCGTATTGCAGTTTTGGGTTAAACGATATCGTCTTTCCTGCTGCCATCCTACAGCCGCCATTCTTCTCGACGGCTGCCGACGATGCTCTCAATTACGGCGCGATGGGATCGGTCATCGGCCACGAGATCACGCACGGGTTCGACGATCAGGGGGCGAAGTTTGACGGCAAGGGGAACAGAAAAACCTGGTGGACGAAAGAAGACCGCGCCCGTTTCGATAAGAAAGCCCGCGTCCTTGTAAAGCAGTTCGACAGATATGTCGTCGCCGACGGACTTAAAGTAAACGGACAGTTGACGCTTGGAGAAAACATCGCTGACCTCGGAGGGGCTTCGATCGCGTACGATGCGTACAAGCTCCATCTCGCAAAAACCGAACGAAAAGGTATCGATGGCTTCACTCCGGAGCAGCGCTTTTTCTTCGGCCTGGCGCTTTTCGAGCGCGAAAACCGCCGACCCGAAGCGGAAAAAACACAGGTGCTCACCGACCCACATTCTCCCGGCATCTATCGCATAAACGGGCCCGCTTCAAACCTTCCTGAGTTTTACGAAGCGTTCAATGTGCGGAAGGGCGACGCGCTTTACCGCGACCCAAAAGATCGGGCGAAGATCTGGTGAACCGTGGTTTTATGCGAAGATTTCGAGTTCCTTCGCACGTGCCTCTTGCAGACGTCTGGTAAGCGGGTGGCCCGGCAACCGTTTCTGCGCGATACGAACGGCTTCGCCATGGAACCATAAGTACGCTTCGTTCGGCTGTTTCCAGTGCCCCAGAAACAGGCCGCCCTGCTTTTCGAATCCCTCGATCCGGCTCTCGATATTGTCGATCTTGTCGGCCAGAGCGATGAGGACGGCGGCGTCGCTCGCGCTTTCGAGGCGAGCGAGGTAATCCTCTTTACGGCTTTTCCAGTCGAGCGGCTGTCCGTCCTTTTTCCGTGTCTCGCTCACCGCTTCGACGAGCGCAGCAACCCGTTCGCCGAAGGCCGCCGCGAGCTCCTCGCGCGTGGTATCGGTATCCTCGAGCGTGTCGTGAAGCAACGCCGCGATGACGATCTCGTCGTCCGTGCCGTCTTCAGCGACGAGCAGCGCGACCGAGAACAGGTGCGTGACGTAAGGAAGCGGCCTATCTGCCGAATCAGCGATGCGGAATTGCCCGTGGTGCTTGCGCGCCGCGAACTGGATAGCTTTCTTTATTTGCGGCGTGTGATTCATGCGCGGATTTTAGGATAGCGGCTTCGAGATTTCATCCCGGGAGGTTTAGAGCCAGTCTATGGGCGCTTCTCCGTGAGCGATGAGGTATTCGTTCGCACGGCTAAAGTGCTTGCAGCCGAAGAAACCGCTCGCTGCGGAGAAGGGCGACGGATGCGCCGCCTCAAGGACGAGATGCCTGCTCCGATCGATATGCGCGCCCTTCTGCCTCGCGTAATTACCCCAGAGCATGAAGACCAGATGCTCGCGTCCATCGGAGAGCGCCCTGATGGCGGCATCGGTGAATTCTTCCCAGCCTTTCCCTTGGTGCGAGCCTGCCATGCGTGCGCGCACGGTAAGGGTCGCGTTCAATAAGAGGACGCCCTGTTTCGCCCAGCGCGAAAGGTCGCCGTCCGTGTGCACGAGCGGCTTCCCGAAATCGCGCGCTATCTCTTTAAAGATGTTCTGGAGCGAAGGCGGCACCGTCTGCGCCTCATCGACAGCGAAAGCGAGCCCGTTCGCCTGGCGCTCTCCGTGATAGGGATCTTGGCCGAGGATGCATACCTTCACCTTCTCGAAAGGACAGAGGTCGAACGCGCGGAAGAGGCGTTTGGGCGGCGGATAGACGGTCTCATTTTCGTATTCGCGCCTTACGAAGGCGGCAAGTTCGGAAAAGTACGGCTGCTCGAATTCATCGGCGAGACGCTTCTTCCATGACGGATCAATTCTTACTTCCATGATGAAGCTCGAGAAGTTTCCTGCCCGCATGCTCACGGTACGGACAATACTCGCAGCGCGGGCCGGATGCCGGGATGGCATCGGAGACGAGGCACGCCTTCAGCTCTTTGAGCGCGCCGGATACCCAGGAATCGTCGCCTTCGTACGGCAGGATGGCGACGTCGAATTCGAGCCTTCCATCGAAAGCCTCTTTATCGTTCAATCCGTTCGCGTACACGAAATACGCTATCGGCGAGACGGTGAATCCGTTGGCGCGGAAAAGCCATTGGTATATTTCAACTTGGCGTTTGTAGCCGAGCTTCCACTCGTCGTCAAGCGTGATTTCCTTCTTTCCCGCCGTCGCTTTGTAGTCGACCACGTGCAGCTCGCCGGCAGAGTTTATCCAAATATCGTCGATGCCCCCGCGCACGACGAGGCCGGTTTCCGGATCATGATACTGTATGCCGCGCTTCAGCGCATCGCGCCACTCCTCTATCTTCTCGTGCGCGTACGGAACGGCTTCGATCCCGTATTTCCGCATGAGAGGATGCGGCTCTCCCCGGGCGCGACGGATGTCGAACTCCCTCTTGAAAAGCTCGTCGACCGCGTTATTGAGCGTAAAGGGCGGCGTCTCGGGGCGTCCGATACCGTAGCGCGCCTCGAGCCAATAGCAACGCGGGCATTCGAGGAACCGCTCGACCTTGGAACGGGAGACCGTATAGGGCTCCTTTGAGGAAGGGTTAAAGCGCCCTTTTTCCCATTTAAGCTTGTAGCCGCCGAACGCCATGGTGTCTTATTCGCTGGTCGTGAAGTAATCGATGACGGGCTCTCCGGTATCGAAGTCGACATATACGCTCAAGGCGCCGAGATCGAACGTACCGTTCCCGTCATTACGGTACAGCTCGACCGCGTAGCGGCGGCCCGGTTCGGTCGCCCGCAGAAGAGGGACGGAAACAGCGCTTCGCGGCCCGCCGACGAGCACGGCGCCGAGCACATTCCCGAGGTCGGCGCCGTCCGTCTCGCGTACGGCAACCCAGACGCCCGGCGGAGGGACGGTGACCGATTCGACGACGACTGTCGTGCCGGCTTTCTGGTCGGCGACGGAAACCGCGCCGCTCGCCGGCGTCGAGGTGGCAAGCGGAAGAGTCGCCGATACGGGAGCGGCGGGGAGGGCGCGTTCGCCGATGAACCAGGAGCTCGTAAGTACGATGCCGAGCACGACGCCGGCAATAAAAGAGTTCACCGAGAAGTCTTTTTTCATACGGAAACAGTACCATGGAGCGGGTGCGAGAGCGCGATAAGCCCCTCCGCTTCGGCAAGGAGCCTGCCGACCCGTTCGCTCGGAAGATGGAGCGCGTCAAGCGCATGGCGATCCCGCAGTATCTCGTCAACCGCGATCGTCCCCTGCCTGATAAGCTGGTTTTTCTCGGTGCGCGTGAGGCTCGTGAGCGTCGTGACCGGGTATACTTTTGCACGGCTCAGGCGCATGAAGAGATTGTTATCCGTCGGATATCCCCACCCGAGCAATTCCACCCCGACGCATTCGGCATAGGCGATCGCCTCGGAAGTAAACTTGGTGTTCGTGACCAGAAGGCCGCGATCGATCGGACACGCGCGGACCGCGGGATCGCACGCGAAAATATCATCGAAGCGGCTTTTGACATAGAGCGCGACCTTCAGGTCGGTCTTATAGCCGGGATCATTATGGTACTTGAGCTCGGCGGCGAGATATTCGCCGCGCTCGGGATGCGAAGCGTAAAAGTCGGTCTCGTGCGCGACGCATTTCCCTCGGATCATCTTGCGCGTCTCCACCTGCCATCCTTCGGCGCGATAGAGATGCGAGACGAGGTCCTCGAACGGGTGGCCGGAAGGGCCGAGCTCGAGGAGCGCGCGGCGGAGCGCATAGCGCGCGGCAACCGGACGTCCTTCTTTCCGCAGGAGCGCGAAAGCGCGCGCGTATATCTCCTTTGAGGCGGCACCGGGCGTAACGGTGTTCGTGATTATTTCCGTGATGCGCTCCGCGGCATGCGCTCCGGCGCCGGAGCGTTCGAGCGAAATCCGAAGGCGTACGGGATCGAAGACTTCGCGCGACCCGTCAGCCTTGACGATGGTCGGCAGCGTCATAAAGCGGTCGTGCTTGCGGCGACACCGTTCACGGTGGCGGTGAGCGGCACGTATTCGGGTGCGGCAATCGTCACGCGGAAATCGACCGGCGTAGGCAGTTGGAGACAGATACCCGTATCGACCGGCAGGGAAATGTCTACGCGTATGCTCTCCGTACTCGACGCGTCGCCGACAAGCGTCGAGCTTGCGGTAATCGCGGTACACGCATCCGGCGCCTCGACGGAGCCCGTAATCGTATGGAGGCCTTTTTTGAAAGCATCTCGAAGCGTAACGAGCGGCGTACTTGAAGCCGCAGAGGAATCCTTTTTCGGCACCTGAATGACATCACGGGTATGCGGTACCGAAAGGACGAAGCCGATAAAGATAACGGCCGCGATAATGGCGGCGGCGATGCCGAGACGCATATGCCTCATGCGGCAATAATACCACCGCCGATAAGCTCGTCATCCCGATAGAAGACGATCGATTGGCCCGGAACCGGTATCTCAAGGAACGGGGTTGCGCTGATAAAACTGTCTTTTTCGATATGCCCTTCCGTGCGGCGGCCTCGATAACGGCATTGTGCCTGCGTAGCGCGAGAAGGCTCGCCGAACCAGTTCGCGCCGGTGAACGGGATTATTACAGGACGGGCATTCGCAGGGCTCGGAAGCTGCGTCCTGCCGACGACAAGCTCGTTCTTCGCGACGTCTTTCGCGCGGACGAACCACGGGCCGGCCTTACTCGCTTCTCGCAAGGCGATACGCTCGCCGATGGTGTAGAGGATCACGCCGTCATGCAGGCCAACCGGATGCCCTTCTTCGTCAAGCGCCCGTCCAGGCGTCTCGCCGAACTCGCTCCGTAAGAACTCGTCGATCGAGACGCTCCCGAGAAAACAGACGCCCTGGCTGTCCTTTTTTTCGGCAACGGGGAGATCGAATTCCCTCGCCAGGGCGCGCACGTCGCCCTTCTTCATCTTCCCTACCGGAAAGAGCGCCTTCTCGATGATTGAGCGCGGGACCGCCCAGAGGAAATACCGCTGATCTTTTTCACCGGTGAGATAGTGCCCCGTTGCGATATAGTCGGCGCCGGACGCCATGGCAAAGCGGTAGAACGCGCCGAACTTCACCTCTTTATTGCACATGCTATCCGGATTCGGCGTCCTGCCGGCGCGATATTCCGTAAGCAGATAGTCGATAACGCTCGTCTTATATTCGACGCTCGCGTCGAGCGTACGGAAAGGGATATGCAACCGCGCCGCAACGCGCATCGCGTCACGCCTTTCAGCCGCCCAGGTACAAGGCATTCCGGGCGGATACCATCCCTTGATGAACACGCCGGTTACTTCCGCGCCCGCACGTTTCAAGAGCGCCGCCGACACGGCGGAATCGACTCCGCCCGAGAGTCCCATGAATATTCTTTTCCCGCGTATCTCCATCGGCACATTCTACTATCAACTCGCCCGAGACAGCTAAAGGTATCTCTTGAGATTCGCCTGATGGCCGGCGTAGGTCGTCGCGTAGTGCATACGGCCGTCCGCACCGGTAAGGTAGTAAAGGTAGTCCGTCTTGGCGGGGTTCGCGGCGGCCTCGAGAGAATCGAGACCGGGATTGTCGATGGGACCCGGTGGGAGTCCGGTATGCAGGTAGGTGTTATAAGGCGAGTCCGTCTTGAGGTCCGCGAGCGAGGGCGCGTATGTATCGCGATTGTAAATATACCCGAAAACTGCGTCGACCTGGAGCGGCATGCCGCGCAGGATGCGATTCCACAGGATTCCGGCGACGATGCGCTTGTCCGCGGGAGTGCGCGCTTCCTTCTCGACAAGAGATGCCATGATGACGATGTCGGAAAGCGTGCGGCCGGACGCCGCGATTTCCGGCGACAGGGGCGCTACCTTCGCGGCGAAGTTCGCGCGCATGAGCGCGACGATCGATGCGGCATCGGAAGACGGAGGGAGGAAGTACGTATCGGGGAAGAGGTATCCTTCGTACGGCTGCGCGGCTTGACGGAAGTCCGTTTCGGATATGCCCGGAAACGCGTGCGCGATGCGGGTCGCCATATCGCGTACGGTCGCGCCCTCGACGAAAGTGAGCCGTATCGGCGGAAGCCCGTAATCGCCCGTGACGATCCTCCGGAGAACAACGAACAGGTTTTCGGGAGCGTCGAAACCATACATGCCTGCTTGCACGCTGTTTTCCTCTCCCGAGAGGCGCAGGAGCGTGTGCAGGAGCACAGGATGCGCGATGACGTGCGCCTGCGCAAGTTCCTGCGCGACTTTCGCCGCGGATGCGCCTTGGGCGATGACGACGTTTTCCGGAGAGAACCCCGCGGGAGCGGCGAAGAGATACCAGCCGCCAAAAGAAAGAAGAGCGCCGAACAGGAGCGCCGCATACCACCGCGCGGGAGGACACAAGGAAAGTCCGAACTTGGGAAAGGCCTCCGAAGAAAACCGTTTGAAGGGAACCATGAATCAGGTCGGCAGATTTGCGGGAGCCTCGCTGGTCGCCGACTGGATGCGCGTAAGATTCGGCGTACTGACTGCGCGCGAAGGAACATGGAAGATAGTCGCGATCTCTTCGGTGCTCATGACCATCGTGTCGCTCTTGAACGGATCGTGGAAAAACTGGCGGCGCCGGTACGCCTCGATGAACCAGCGGCGATACTTGTCTTTGAGTTTGCTGACGCCGACCTCCCACGGATAGTCGTCGAACTCGGTCATCCAGCCGGAAGGCTTGAAACTATTCCATCCTTCCGAGGAAAACTGCTTGAAGATGCCGGTCAGGCCGCTGATGACGACGGGGTCGAATTTTTCCGGTTGCGCTAGGTACGCGCCGCGAACGCCGACATCAAAACCAAGCTTCGAGACGTTGCGCTCGATGGCAGCCATTTTTTCCGACTGGCCTTTTGTCGGATTCGGGAACCCTTCGGTTTCGCGCATTTCCCCGGTGAATATGTCCTTGTATTTCACTTTACCGACGGTCTCCGCGCGGATTTGTTGCACGAGCTCTTTCGCTTCGTCTTTCCACGTATACGTCTTACCGCTGGCATTGAGCTTGTTGTATTTTTCTCCTTTGTGGACGCGAATGACGAGCTGGAGCCAGAGGTGCTCGCCCTTCCCCATCGAACCCATGAACTCGACCAGGTTTGCGAGCGGATCGACTTGTTCCGGCTCTTTCTGCACCTTGTCGAGCCCGTATTCGACATACGTTTTGATGGGCAGCGGGTCCTTTTCCGTAAGCGCAAAATCGCACCCCCAAATCGCCCACTCTTCAGGCCGCGCGTTGAGCAGGCGGGTGTAATCGAGCGCCTCGACTATCTGTACGCCCGGATATTGCGCATACATCTGGGCTTCGATAAGCCGGCGGAATCCGGCGCGCGTCCATATGAAAAAATGCACCTGGCCTTCTAACGAGGCTATTTCGAGAGACCACCACGGACGTACCGCGCCGGCTATGTATTTCTTGTACCAGGTCGCTTCGCCCGGAGAGTGGTGTATGCCTGCAAGGACTGTTTCCATCGCGAGCGGAGTCTTCTCAAGGCCGCGCGGCGGCTTGATCTCAAGGAGTATGTAGTTCTGCTTCGCGATGAACTCCGAACGTTTGAGAACGACCCAGAGCGTCCATGCGCTACCGATAAGCAGGATGGGCAGCCAGAGAGGAGCGAGGGAAAAAGCTATGGAGAGCGCGGATAAAACCTCTCTCGGCATGAAGACGAACGAGGTCATAAGAAGCGAGAGGCCGAGCGCGAAAATCGGCCATGGCATAATGCGGAGGCCGAGCTTGGCTTTGAGCTTCTTCATCTGCTCATCCATACCTAAATAGTATAGCAATAAATACGGCGCCGAATGGCGCCGTATTACACCACCGTATAACGGCCGTCTTTCATTCGCTTGAAATAGTGCGCATCGTTGAGATTGACGAGGATGGTATTGTCTTTGACGAAACGTACGCGCTTGACCTGCTTGATGATATCCTCCTTTTTCAAAGGTCCTTTCTGGAGAAGCGTCTCGCGGATGACGTCGCGAACGACTCCGGGCGTATACCCCCACTCGGTAAGCGCATAGAGCCCGCGCCCTACGAGGACGAAACGGGAATCCTTGATGAGTTCGTTATGCGTCGTCGCGACATGCGCCCTCTTCGAGAAAAGCGTGCCGATCGCCTTGGCGACGTCGGAGAAGTGCATCGGGGAACCGTGGCGCTTGATGGCGAGGTACGCATAATCACGGACCCCTTTGACACGGATGGCGGGCGCGGTTACGCGGCCCCACTCGGCGAGCGGGTTGCTGCCGATGCGCTTGGAGAGCGAGAGCCAGCGCCGCAAGATCTCCTCGTTCTTATAAGCGTCGTTGACATTCTTGAGTTCTTCGAGAAAGCGGTCCAGGAGCTCGCCCTCGGGGATGACATCCTCGTCTTTGAGCGACAGATAAAGCTTCGAAAGCGCCTCATGTATGCTCTTTGCCGTCACGTTGTCGATATGCCAGCGCGCGAGGAAATCGTTCGTTTCCCGCTCGCGGAAGAACGCGGAGTCGAGCACGAGCAGGAAACGGAATCGATTGCGGCTCTTCTCGTCTTTCCCGAGCAGGCCCATGAGCGCTTCTTCAGGCACGATAACGCCGAGCGTCTCTATATAGCGCGCAAGCTCTTCGAATGCGTCCGCCGACTCTTTAAATGCTTTGCTGCCGCGGATCGCTTCGAGACCGGCCGCTTCAATCTGCCGGACCCGCTCGCGCGTGATGCCGGACCGTTCGCCGATCGCTTCGAGCGTTTCGCGTTTCTGGTTCGTCCCGAGACCGAAACGGCGCATCAGTATCTCCCGCGCGCGCTCCGGCGCCGCCGCGAGCAGTCGCTTCACGAGCACGGCGCTCTCAAAAGAAAAAGAAGCGGCTGCCGCCGTTTTCGTCTTCCGTACGCCCTTTCTCGTCCCGAGAGCTTTTACCATGTGGTGTAATGTATAGCAGGCATCTTGCAAAGGGTCAAGATTCTCGCTTGACAACGAAATTGATTATCCTGTCCGGTACGAAAACGGTGCGTGCAGGCTCCTCCCCGCCGAGCGCTGCAGCGACTGCCGGAAGCGCCCGTGCCCGCGCCGCACCGTCAGACTCGGAAATGCCGACGGGAAGCCGCAACGAGCCGCGCCGCTTGCCGTTCACCTGTACGATGATCTCGTTTTCCGCCTCGGCGGCAAGCTCGGCGGCCGGCCATGGCTGCTGGTGTATGCTCCCCTCTTTGCCGAGCTGTTCCCAGAGGTGTTCGGCAAGATGCGGCGCAAAAGGCGCAAGCATGATGACGAGCTCCTGCGCTATGGACCGCGGAACGGTCGGTGTCTTCTCGAGCCCATTGAGCAGCGCCATGAGCGCGGCAAGCGCGGTATTGAACTTGAACCGTTCGCTATCCGCAGCGATCTTCAGGTTTGCCCGGGCGACACTCTGACGGATGGAATCCGGTATCGAAGCACCATCGTCCGCGGCGCGCCCGATGAGCCGCGCGACGCGTTCGAGAAACTTGCGCATCGAGGCGACGCCGTCGAGATTCCATGGGTAGCTCCCCGGTTCATTATAAGGACCAATGAAAGCGAGATAGAGACGCACAGCATCCGCGCCGTACTCCTCTACGAACTTGTCCGGATTTACGACATTCCCTTTCGATTTGCTCATCTTCTGTCCGTCAGGGCCCATGATAAGGCCGCGATTGAAGCGCTCGATGAACGGTTCGTCGACCGGCACGAGAGCGAGATCGTAGAGCGCCTTCATGAAGAATCGTGCATACAACAGATGCATCGTCGTATGCTCGCTTCCACCGGAGTAACGATTGACCGGAAGCCACTTCTTCATAAGCCCCGCATCGGAGAAGTCTTGCGCATCTTCGGGGTCGAGATAACGGAGGAAATACCATGAAGAATCCACGAAAGTGTCGAGCGTGTCATATTCAGGCGTCCACCCTTCGCCGAATATCTTCACTACGCGCTCCTTGAGCTCCTTTGAGGAAGCCAGCGGCGCTTCGCCGGTCGGGGTGAAGTCGACGTCGGTCGGCAGGAGCCACGGCAGGTGTTCGGCGGGAATGACATGCGGTTTCCCCTCCGAGTCGTAGACGACCGGTATTGGACAGCCCCAGTAGCGTTGTCGGGAGACGAGCCAGTCGCGCAAGCGGTACTGCGTCGCCTTCCTGCCGCCTACGGCCATGAGAACGTCCTCTGTCGCGGTCTCGGCCTTACGCACCGGTAAACCAAACCTCTGCGCAAACTCGAGATCGCGCTCGTCGTGTGCGGGCACCGCCATCACGGCGCCGGTGCCGTACGAGGCGAGTACGTAATCGGCGATGTAAATCGGAACTTCTTCTTTGGTCGCCGGATTGACCGCCAGAACGCCGTCGAGCTTCACACCGGTCTTTTCTTTGTTCTCGCTGCGTTCCCGTTCGGTTTTCTTCGCGGTTATCGCAACGTATTCCTCGATCGCTTTTTTGTTGATCACGGTATCGAACAGCGCCGCCACGAGAGGATGTTCGGGAGCGAGTACGACGTAGGTGACGCCGAAAAGCGTGTCGGGACGTGTCGTAAATACCGTTATCTTCTCAGCGCGGTCAGCGAGCGCGAAATCGATGTAGGCCCCTTCGCTCTTGCCGATCCACGCGCGCTGCGCTTCTTTTATCTCTTCGCGCCACGGGAGCGCTTCGAGACCGGCGAGCAGACGCTCGGCGTAGTTCGTTATCTTGAGGAACCACTGCGTAAGACGCTTTTCTTCGACTTCCGTACCGCACCGTTCGCAGCAGCCGTCTATAATCTGTTCGTTCGCGAGAACGGTCTGGTCTTTCGGACACCACTTCACGGCCGCTTCGCGGCGCTCTGCGAGTCCGTGTTCGAAAAGCTTTGTAAAAAGCCGCTGTGTCCATTGATAATAGGCCTGGTCGCACGTGATGACTTCCTTGTTCCAATCGAAAGATGCGCCCATCGAGGCGAGCTGCGCGCGCATGCGTTCGATGTTCTTGTAGGTCCATTCCGCGGGGTTGAGACCGTGTTTTATCGCCGCGTTCTCGGCGGGCAAGCCGAAAGCATCGAAACCGATCGGGAAAAGGACGTTCTTCCCACGAAGCCGGAGCAGGCGGGCATAAATGTCGGTGACCGCGAAAGCGTACCAATGGCCGATATGAAGGTCGCCGGAAGGATACGGGAACTCGGCAAGCAGGTAATAGGGTTCTTTAGAGTCGTCCGAAAGATCGGTCTGATAGAGGCCGAGACGTGTCCATTTTTCTTGAGCTGCTTTCTCGATTTTCTTATGATCGTACGTCATATGCTTAAGACCCCGTCTTAAACGGGCGCTTTCAAACCGCCGCTAATCGCGGAAACGGCGCCAACCGATATACAGAAGCGCGATGAGCCCGATAGCCGTGATCGCGAGACGGATCCAATTGCCCGCCGTACCCCAATACTCCGCCGAGCCGATAATGAGCGCAAGGACACCGCCGTAGGAGAGGCCCGAAGAGACTATCGAGGAGCCGATGGGCGTAAAGCCCGCGATGAGCGCGAGAAGCCCGAGGCCGACCGTAAGAACGAACGCATAGAGCGCATGCTGCTCGCTTGCGGCTTGATAAGGCTTCTGGCATTTGGCATACATATCGCAATAGCCGGTCGTTTTCGGCGCAGAAATATCGGGAGCCGGCGCTGTGGACGGATATTCCGTCCAGATGCCGCCCTGCGCATCGCACGTCGCGGCGTCAGACGGCGAAATCATCGGCTGTGCGGGACAAAAGTCTTCATAGAGCGGCGCCGGGTACGCAAGAGCGAGCACGACCGAAAAGAAGATATTCAGTACGACGACGATGCCGAACATGAGCGCCCAGCGAACAAACTTCGGATGCTTTGCTGCGGGGGGTGTTTCCATAGGTACGTAGTATACCACTTTCCGCTTTCGTCGCGGCTAGCCGTGCAAGAATAGTATGACGTCGCCATCGGAAACGACATATTCCCTCCCTTCCGTGCGGACAAGGCCTTTCTCTCGCGCAGCGGCATAAGAACCTGCCTCGAGCAGCTTCTGCCACTCGATGACTTCGGCACGGATGAATTTGTCCGCAAAATCGGTATGGATGGCAGCCCCCGCAAGCGGAGCCGTGCTTCCTCGGCCGACGGTCCACGCGCGCGTCTCTTTTTCGCCGGTCGTAAAGAACGAAATGAGGCCGAGCGTTTCATACGCGCCGCGGATAAGGCCAGCGAGGCCGTCCTCATGCACGCCGAATTCTTCCCGGAAACTCGTGCGGTCGGCGTCGGCGACGTCATTCAGTTCCCGCTCGATCGCCGCATCCACGTAGACGAAGCGCGAACCGAGCGCCTGTATGAGATCATAGGCGCGCACCGCGCGGCCATCACCGGCCTCGTCGAGATTGTGTCCACCGTTCTTCCTGTTGAGCGCATAAAGGATCGGCTTCATCGTAAGGAGGTTTAGATGAGCGACGAGCTCCCGCTCTTTGTCCACGAGCTCGGTGTGGAGCGCAAGCTTCCCCGCAGCAAACCCCTGCTCGAGCTTGGCAAGCGCCGCTTCTTCTTCCGCCGCTTCTTTCGAGCCGGTCTTGATATCGCGCACGAGCTTGTCGCGCCGCTTCCTGACCTGCTCGGCATCGGAAAGCATGAGTTCGAGATTGACAATCTCGATGTCTTTATACGGTTCTACCGTCCCCTCGACGTGATGCACGTCCGCATCGTCGAAGAAACGCACAACCTGCAGGATCGCGTCGGTTTCGCGGATATTCGCGAGGAACTGGTTCCCGAGTCCTTCGCCCTCCGCCGCGCCCTTCACGAGTCCGGCGATATCCACGAATTCTATCGCCGCCGGGATAACCTTTGCGCTCCGTGAAAACGCCGCGAGCGCCGCAAGCCGGTCGTCGGGGACGCCGACGACGCCGACCGAGGGGTCGATGGTACAGAAAGGATAGTTCTCCGCCGGTACGGAGGCCTTTGTAAGCGCGTTAAAAAGCGTGGACTTCCCCACGTTCGGCAGACCGACGATGCCTATCTTTAGCATAGGTGCACTCTAAAACTGATCGTTGCAGTGTGTCAATTTTTCTGCAGGAGAGCGGCGAGCGCTTCGCGATGCTTTTTCATAACCTCCATTGCCGCTTTCATCTCGCTTTCGCCGCCTTTCTTGCGGCGTTCGATCTCCTCGCCGATAGTCTTGAAAAGCTGAGGGTCTTTCGAGACGAGCGCGGTCATCTGCTCGCGCTGCGCTTTCGGGACATCTTTCAGCTTCCAAGCCGCATACTGCTTTAAGAGGAAACCTTGAACGGACATGCAGGGAAGTATAGCATACGCTGAACTAAAGAAGGATGGTTGCCTGGTTGGATGACACCTCGGCTACGCCGTTCTGAGGAATCTCGAAGTGGAACCTCTCGCCCTGCACGTCCTTGACGCGTATCTCACCCTTCTTAAGGAGGGATATGAGCGGCTCGTGCCCTGCAAGGATCTCAAAAACGCCTTCCGCGCCAGGCAGAGACAGAGAGACAACTTCCCCCTCAAAGAGGGTCTCGCCGATTTTCGCAATCGTGAGGTGGAATGTCTTCGCCATACGCCCTAAGAGGCATCTTCGGCTCGGCCGATCTGATCGATGCCTCCTTTCATATAGAAAGATTGTTCCGGCTCGTCATCGTACCTGCCTTCCGCTATCTCTCTGAACCCGCGCACCGTTTCCTCACGCGAAACGTACTGACCCGGAACGCCGGTAAACGGCTCGCCGACGAAAAACGGCTGCGAGAGGAAACGTTGAATCTTGCGGGCGCGCGCGACGACGAGCTTGTCCTCCTCTGAAAGCTCTTCGATACCGAGAATCGCGATGATGTCCTGAAGGTCCTTGTAGCGTTGCAGCACCTGTTTTACCAGATTGGCGACGCAGTAATGCTCTTCGCCGACGATGTCCGGCGTGAGTGCCGCGGAAGATGATTCCAGAGGATCGATCGCCGGATAGATGCCAAGCGAAGCGAGCGCGCGGGAGAGCACTACGGTACCGTCAAGATGCGCAAAGGTTGTCGCCGGAGCCGGATCGGTAAGGTCATCCGCGGGTACGTAGACTGCCTGCACCGAAGTGATCGAACCCTTTTTCGTCGACGTGATGCGTTCTTGCAGCGTGCCCATTTCCTCGGCAAGGGTCGGCTGATAGCCTACGGCGCTCGGCATGCGGCCGAGGAGCGATGAGACTTCGGAACCCGCCTGTATGAAACGGAATACGTTGTCCATGAAGAAAAGCACGTCCTTGCCGCCCTCGTCGCGGAAATACTCGGCCTGCGTGAGACCGGAAAGCGCGACGCGCGCGCGCGCTCCCGGCACCTCGTTCATCTGCCCGAAAACAAGCGCGGTCTTCCCGAGCACTCCCGATTCCGTCATTTCGTGATATAGGTCATTGCCTTCGCGCACACGCTCCCCGACGCCAGCGAAGACCGAATAGCCGCCGTGTTCGGTCGCGACGTTCCGGATGAGTTCCTGGATAAGCACGGTCTTCCCCACGCCGGCGCCGCCGAAGAGTCCGACTTTCCCTCCTTTCAGGAAAGGAGTGATGAGGTCGATGGCCTTGATGCCGGTTTCGAATATCTCCGCCCTCGTCGCCTGTTCGTCAAACGCAGGCGCAGTGCGGTGGATAGGAAGGCGCGGCGTATCTTCCGGCAGCGGTTCCTTGCCGTCGATCGGCTCGCCGAGCACGTTGAAAAGACGGCCGAGCGTTCTCTCACCTACCGGAACCCTGACGGGCGCGCTGGTCGCGACGACCGTTTCGCCGCGGCCGAGTCCCGCGGTCTCGTTCATCGCTATGGCACGGACACGCTCGAGGCCCAGATGCGCCGCGACCTCGAGCGTGATGCGGCCATGTGCGCCGGCCTTTTCGATGATGAGCGCATCGCCGATATTTGGCCGCGATTCTTTGAAATGCACGTCCACGACCGGCCCGATGATTTCTGTGACGATTCCGTCCATAGCAATGATGAATATTATGCCGCTAATGCCTCCCGGCCGGCGATGATCTCGGAGACTTCGCGCGTGATCGCCGCCTGGCGCGTCTTGTTGAAAAGGCGGTTAAGATCATGCACGACCTCTTTTGACCGTTCGCTCGCATTCTTCATGGCTACCATACGCGCCGAATGTTCTGACGCTTTCGCTTCGAGCAGCAGGTGATAGAGCGAGATACCGACGAGCTTCGGAGCGAAACGGTCGAGCACGCTGGTATCATCCGGCTCGACTGAATACGCCCTCGGCGCCGCGACGGCGCGCAACTCGCTCCATCTTCCTTTTTCCGGCACGATATCTTCGACAAGCCGCTCGACATCCGCGACGGTAAGCGGAAGAAGCCGCCGGAGCGTGGGTACCTGCTCGAAAGTCGATTTGAAATTGCTGTACGCGACAAACACCTCGTCATACCTGCCGTTTACGAATTCGCGCGTAAGTTCCGCGGAGAGTTCCTCCATGACGGAAAGCTCTATGAGGTCTTTCTTGTTCTCGAACGCCCGCGCGATGCGGTAATCGCGGCGGGCGAAGTATTCTTCTCCCTTCTTGCCGTATGCATAAAGAGTGACTGCTTCGGTCGGGTATGCCGCGACGGCTCCGGCCGCCGCGCGCAATACGCCGCCGTTCAATGCGCCCGCGAGACCCTTGTCGCTCGTAAGAATGACGAGCGCTACGTTCTTGACCTCGCGCACGGCCGTAAGCGGATGCCGCGCGAAATCCGCGCTGCCTGAAAGGCGCGCGAGCACCGAGAGCGCCGCGCGCGCATACGGGCGGCCTTGCATCGCCGTCCGCTGCGCCGTGCGCATCTTCACCGCAGACACGGCCTCCATCGCGCGCGTCACCTTATGCGTGCGCTCCGTCGCCTGTATCTTCGTCTTTATGTCCTTGAGAATCATGGGATGTTATACGGTGTGCGCGCAACGAACAGCTCGAGCTTTTCGCGGAGCATCTTTTCCGTCTCCGCACCGATCTCTTTCGATTCGCGGATACGCGCGAGCACATCATCGGCTTCTCGGGAAAGATATTCCTGCAGCTTCGCTTCGACCGTACGCATTTCAAGAGGCGGGAAAGTATCGAGGTATCCGCTTGTCGCGGCGAATATGATCGCCGCCTGCATTTCGAAGGGCAAGGGCGCTCCGTTATCCTGGGCAAGGAGGGCGATCATGCGCCGGCCCGCCTCGATGCGGTTTCTCGTCTCCGTATCGAGGTCCGAGGAAAATTGCAGGAATGCCTCGAGCTCGCGGAACTGCGCCAGTTCCAGCTTTATCTTTCCGGAAACCTTCTTCATCGCCCGTGTCTGCGCCGAGCTGCCCACGCGAGAAACCGAGAGCCCGACATTGATCGCCGGGCGCTGTCCTTTGTTAAAGAGGCTCGCCTCAAGATAGATCTGGCCGTCGGTGATCGAGATGACGTTCGTCGGGATGTATGCGGAGACGTCCCCTTCCTGCGTCTCGATGATGGGAAGCGCGGTCAGCGATCCGCCGCCCTTCGCTTCGGAGAGCTTCGCTGCACGTTCGAGGAGACGCGAATGCAGGTAGAAGATATCGCCGGGGTACGCTTCGCGTCCTGGCGGGCGCCGCAGAAGGAGCGACAGCTGGCGATAGGCGACCGCCTGTTTCGAAAGATCGTCATACACGACGAGCGCATCCCTGCCCTGTTCCATGAAATATTCGCCGATAGTCGCTCCGGCAAACGGCGCGAGAAATTGCAGTACTGCAGGGCTGGACGCGGGTGCGGTAACGACAACGGTATATTCCATCGCCCCGCGCGCTTCGAGTTCGGCGACGAGCCGCGCCGTCTTCGACTCTTTCTGGCCGATGGCGACATAGATGCAGACCGGGCGCGTCGCGGCCGACTCGAGCTTTTGCGCGAGGATAGTATCGATGGCGACACTGGTCTTGCCGGTCCCTCGATCGCCGATGATAAGCTCCCGCTGGCCGCGGCCGATCGGAATCATCGCGTCAATCGCCTTGATCCCCGTATGCAACGGGACGGCTACCGGCGCGCGGTCGATGACGCCGTACGCCTCGCGCTCGATGTACCGTGACGCGCGAGCGGTAGTCGGGCCCTTGCCGTCGACCGCATCGCCGAGCGGGCTTATGACCCGGCCGATCAGGCTCTCATCGACGAGAATCGAGAGGAGGCGTCCGAGCTTCTTCTGCTCTGAAGCTTCAGCAGGCAGGCGGCGCGCGAGCATACCCTCATGCACCCTCGCGGGGTCGCCGAGTATCACCGCCTGCACGCCGTCCTCCTCGAGATTCAGGATCAGGCCATAGATCGGCGTAGGATCCTCGAGCGCTTCGGAGAGTGTGCGGTCGAAGGCCGGGTCGAAGAGCACCACTTCCGATAGAACGGCTTTTGAAAGCCCGTCGATTTCGGCGATACCGTCGCCAGTCGCACGGACGGTGCCGACCTCGTCCGTACCCTCTTGCGGCGTCCATGCGGCGATCTCCCTCTCGATCCTCTCGATGATATTCTGCATACGCTACACGGTTACTTTCCGGTAAATGGCAACAAGTGCGCTCTTCCCGGAACGGTCAATAAGCATGCTGCCTTTCCGCGCGCGCCAGCCGTAGATGAGCGCAGGATTGACGACGGCACGGCGTACGATAACGCCGTAAGCGGCGGCGGCGCGGAGCGCGGCTGCTGCCTCCTCCTCATGCGCGACCTCAACCTTCGGCTGAAGGACGCGGCGGCGAGCCGCGATCTTCCGAAATTCGCGCACGATTTGCGGAAGCATTTTTATTCGTCCGGCGCTTTTCAAGTGCGCAATGAGCTTGCGTACCGCTTCTTCCGCGACCTGCGCGTCTTCAAGTTCGGCGGTCGCCTCGAGCAATCGGGTGTAGTTGTCAATCATTCTTGTGTCGCAAAACCCTTTCGGCGCCAAGCAGCGAGAGGCGGGCGATTTCCCGCTCGCTTTCCCGAAGCATTTTCGCGGCGGATTCCTTTGCCCGAGCATGAGCATCCGTGACCACGGCCGCCGCGCGCGCCCGCGCGTCTTTGAGTAACTCGTCCTGCGCGGCTTCCGCGCGCCCGCGTGCGGCCCGTAAGATTTCTTCAGCTTTTTTGTCTGCCGCGCTCACTCGCTCGGAGACCTCCGTGTCCGCGCGCGCAAGCTTTTCGCTCGCCCGCTCGGCATCCTCGACGCCCCGCGCGACGACGCGTTCGCGTTCTCGCACCATCTTCAGGACTGGCTTGTAAAGAAGCCACGTGAGCGCAAAAGCAAGCACGACGAAATTCACCGCCTGCGCCGTAAGAAGACGCCAGTCGATCCCGAAGGTTGAAAGAAGGGCTGACATGGTGCAAGCGAATCGAAAATCGGGCTGCTGATATCAGGTGTACTTGATGATGAAGCCGATGACGAGCGCGAAGATTGCGAGCGCTTCGGTAAAGGCGATGCCGACGAACATGTTCGTGATTATCTTTCCCGAAGCCTCCGGATTGCGGCCCATCGCCTCAAGGGCGCCCGCAACCACGAGCCCGATGCCGATACCGGGACCTATGACGCCGAGCCCCACCGCAAGCCCCATGCCGATTAACTTTGCCGATTCTATGTCCATAAGTAATTTACGTTATGTTGCTGTATGCAGCTTACCGTTCGCCGCCTGTTCCGGCAAGGAGCTTCCTTCCTCGTGCGACTCCTCGATCGCGATTTTTATAAAGAAGAGCGTCAACAGGGCGAAGATCGCCGCCTGGACGAATCCGACGAAGACCTCGAAAGCGAGGAACGGCACCGGCAAGACGAACGGAACGAAAAGCATAATGACGAGCACGAGCACCTTGCCGGCAAAGATGTTCCCGAAAAGCCGGAACGAGAACGAGATGAGCCGCACGAATTCCGAGATGAGCTCGATGATTCCCACCATGAACGCGAGCGGCGACTTGAAGGTGATGAATTTTCCGGCGTATCTCACCATGCCAAAGGTGGCGATACCGGCGATCTCGATCGTGAAAAAGGCGATGAGCGCAAGCGCGAGCGTCATGTTAAGGTCGGTTGCTCCCGGATAAAAAAGAGGGATGAATTCCGAAACGCCGCGTATGCTTTCGTTCACGCCGACTGAAGCGACGAACGGCAAGAGCCCGAACCAGTTTACCGAAAGTACGAAAAGGAAAATCGTCATGACAAGCGGAAAGACGCGCTCGGCGAGACGGTCGTTCCCGAGCGTCTCGCGTACGAGATCGTAGGGATACGTAACGAGGAGTTCCAGCACCGCCTGGAAGCCGGACGGTCTGAGAGCGAGCGAACGCCCGATGAAAAAAGCGGCGAGAATAAGAAGCGCAGAAACGGTAATGGCCGTAACAAGCGTGTTCGTCACGGGAACGGTCCCGATATGGAAAAGCGCTGGAGCCGCCAAGTGAATCGAAAGCCCGCCATGCATAAGACGTATCCTAGCAGAGAGCGCCCTTTGTATGCTATATACTAAGCTAGTCGCTTAGCAATAACACGATTATATTGATTATGGCAATAAACACAGCTTTGTCGAAACCGCTCAATCTTTCTCCGGAACTTGAGGCGGTCATCGGCG